>JAOAIJ010000040.1 GCA_026414765.1 Clostridia bacterium
GACGCCAGCTACCCAAGGTGCAGGAACCCTGGACTGACGGGCTGCTTAATTAAGCAGCAGCTAAAGCGAAATTATCGTTTTTAGCGTTTAATTTTAGTTTCTCGTTTTTTAAGAGGCCAACGAGAATCCTCTACCCGCTACCCAAGTCTCAACAATCCCGTCGAAACCATTACGCCCCCATGATAAATTCAATTGACAATGTACAATTCTATCGCAAACTCTCCTTGAGCTTCCGGTCGATTTCTCTCTTGGCATCTCTTTCTGCTATATCATCCCTCTTGTCATACAGCTTTTTACCCTTGGCAACTCCAAGTTCTATCTTGACCTTGCCCTTTTTAAAGTAAAGCTGTATAGGCACCAGGGTCAAGCCTTTCTGTTGAGTATATCCTATCAGTCTGTTTATTTCATATCTGTGAAGCAAAAGCTTTCTGTCTCTCATAGGCTCCTTATTGAATATATTACCCTGTTCATAAGGACTGATATGCATACCACTGAGGATAACTTCCCCATTATCTATTCTGGCATAGCTATCCTTGAGGTTTACCTTGCCCTGGCGTATGGATTTTACCTCCGTGCCTGACAACACTATCCCCGCTTCCAGAGTCTGTTCTATAAAATAATCATGCCTGGCCTTTTTATTCTGGGCCACAACTTTTATCTCTTCCTTAGACATAAAAACCTCTATGCAGCTGCGCTGCGAAAAATTCATGCTTGAAAGTGATTTTCCATCAAGCTTTTAGCCTATCAGTACTATTACGGCATATACTGCCTCACCACAGATAAAAATAACCCTTCGGGACGAAAGGTTCTGTACGTAAGTAATATTAACATTTTTACGCTATTACATTATACCACTTTAAACTCAAGTGTCAAGTTAAAGAACCCGGAAAACTGTTCCACTCAACGCCGTATCAGATTTTGAATAGTACTTAATGCCTATATATAGTATATTAACCTCAAGTCCTATAGGTACTATTATTTATTGTTATTTCGTGCTATTTATAGCATAATATAGACACCGGGATTTTCTATACAATTTAAATATACATATTGATGTTTAGTGTTTTCTTGCTCTCAAAATAAATTATCCAGGTTTTCTTACCAACCTCCCCCTACTCTTTGGATATATTTTTAGTCCATTAAGAATAGGGATTATTTTTGTACTGTTGCTTTAATTTCTCAAGAAGATTATAAGGAATCTTCAAATTTCCCCGCCCTTTGCCTATGTCAATGCCGTTTTTAAAGTTACCGTGAAAATCGCTGCCGCCTGTCGGCAGAAGTTCATGCTTAATGGCAAGCCTTAAAAGATTCCCTGTGTCATCCTTTGTATTATCAACATAGTACGCTTCTATGCCCATTAAGCCTGCATTTTTCAAACTGCCAAACAATTTATCAAGTTCGTCCAACGTGTGCTCAAGGTACTTGGGATGCGCTATTACAGGAATCCCGCCTGCGTTAATGATAGACTGTATACTTTCTTCAGGCTTCATCTTGTCCTTCTTAAAATAAGCAGGTTTTCCACTGGATAGATATTTTTCAAAAGCTTCCTCTACGCTCCTTACATAGCCTTTCTTGACGAGGACTTTTGCTATGTGCGGCCTGCCTACAACACTACCTGCCGCCTCGGCTTCTACTTCTTCCAGATTAATATCAAATCCGATTTCATTCAGCTTGTTAATAATTTTGGGATTTCTGATTCTCCGGTTTTCTCTAAGCTTCTCAAGAGTAGCTTTAATGTTTTTGTGAGATTCATCGAAAAAGTAACCCAAAATGTGCATTTCAGGCTTATAATCGGCACTTATTTCAACTCCTGCAACTACTTCAAGTCCGATTCTTTTACCTTCATCAATTGCTTCGTCTACGCCTTCTACCGTGTCGTGATCTGTAAGCGCAATAGCGGAAAGACCGCATTCCTTTGCATGCCGTACAAGCTCTCTGGGAGTCATGCTGCCATCAGATGCGGTGGAATGAGTATGCAAATCTATATATCGTTCCATAGTCCATCCTTAAATCCAATATTCTTCCTTTTTGCAAATCTCAGGAGGAAAGTTCTTTTTATATATCATCTTCAAAATTTTATTCATTATTCTCATAGCTCTACATGCCTGTTCCTTAGTTACAAAGGCCTTTTCAAGAGCTTCCGCAAGTTCATCCGCATCAAGCACCATGAGGGTTCCATCCTTCAAAAGCTTCACGTCGAGAAGCAGATCGATAAGGGTATATGTGTCACTGTCACTCTTATAGTCTACATCGATAATATCACAATACCAGTAAATAAACTTGCCTGAGTTATCATAAAACCGGCTGATTTTATACCCTTCCTTAAGGAATGTATAAGAAATCCCTCCGGAGATATCGGGTCGCGGCCTTATAGCTTTCCACTTTGTAATCAACACCTCTTCATCCCTGTATAGTAGTTCATCGCCTGTTATGTCAATAGTTTCGTTTGGTATATACCTTCTTCTGAATATGGTTGGTTTTTGCAACATTTTCACTCCTTGAACACCGGTTTATTATCAATATATGCTTCATAAAATTCAAAAAGCAAGCAGAGATCCGCCTGCTTCCGAATATTAACTATTTTTCGTTTACAACATCGAGAAGCTCTTTTGATATCTTTTCTATTGTATCCACCGATGAGGCAACTTGTTCCATAGAAGCCAGCTGCTCTTCGGACGCAGCTGCAATATTTTGCAGTTCTCCGATACTCTTGTGGTTTATATTCTTTATATTATAAACAATTTCAGTAATTCTATTTCCACTTTCAGCAACTTGCCTTGTTACACCACTGATCTCCTGTATCTTATCATTTACTTCCATACCGGCAGCAGAAGCCTTGTCAAATGCCTTTCCGGCTTCATTTATTACGCCGAGTCCCTTTCCGACAAACTGGGAACCCCTGTCCATTGCATCAACCGCTTTTTCCGTGTCAGCAAGAACTTCCTTTATAAGATTGGATATATCTTTGGCAGCCCTTTGTGACTGCTCGGCAAGTTTTCTTATTTCTTCCGCTACCACAGCAAAGCCTTTTCCATGCTCACCCGCTCTTGCCGACTCAATAGCTGCATTCAGCGCCAATAGGTTTGTCTGCCCAGCAATTCCTGTTATGACTTCAATTATTTTACCTATTTCACTGGATCTTTCTCCCAGCTTATAGATCGTCTCCTTACTTTCCTCAGTTGTTTTCTCAATTATCTGCATCTCGTTAACTGCGTCCTTAATAATCAAACCGCTTCTCTGAGTCATTTCATTTACCTGCATTGATATATCCGCTATGAACCTATTCTCGTCAGCAATCCTGTTAAGGTTCTTGGATACAGCTTCTACAGCATTTGATGCTTCATCTATATACTTAAGGGTATCTTCCGAACCTGCTGCTATGTTACTGGTATTTTCAGCTATCTGTTCATTTGCTCTTGTAGTATGTGTTGTTATTTCTGACAAGTGTTTTACCGAGTTTGCAAGAACTACGGATACTTCTGAAGATTTTTTCACTATTGAGGAAATGCGCTCCAGCATATTTTTTTGTTCTTCGGCACCCATGACATTTTCCAGCATATTCCTCGTTCTTTTAGCCAATACGGTAAATATTAAAGACAATAAAAGAAGAAGTAATGCTTTAGGTATGACACCAAATATAACTGCATCAGGCACAGTCACATAGTTTTTGTCTTCGAGGAAATTATAATAAACTCCACAAATCTGACTTATAGATAATGCAATTATTGAAAGTCCTACAGCATACCAGCTTAACCCCTTTGAAAAATACAGAGAAGCTATAGCTACCCCGAATACGTAAAGTACAACTATGTGATAAGATAGGAACATACTCACTTCAGCAATCATGAGAGTAGCCACAGTCACATTCAAATACTTCACCCACCATGAATCTTTTTTTAGTAAAAAGACTACAAAGGCAGGAATAACATCCAGTATAATGGAAATTATAATCGCTATTGTCATTACCTTTAAATCGACAATGAAAATGCCTACCACATCAAGGACATACACCAATACTGCAAATATAATCGTTAATAGCATTATTGTTGCCGATAAACGATTAGCCTCGCATTCATTTTTTACCAGAATACCATTCTGATTCATTTGTCCCCCTCCTTAAGTTAATGTTCCGTGCCCGTCAGGTTTTGTTCATAGAATCCGATACTGCAACCTGCAGCATCCCTTTTACATTTATTCTATTAACAACACTTTCAAGCCAGCACAACATATTTAGTTGATAAATATTTATGTTAATCCAAATTATAGCTCGCAGCATTTACGTGCAAAGAATTCAAAAATCCAATTAATTTAGCATAATTCAACATAAAATTTCCCAAACATCTTATTTATAAATTATACATTAAAGACCAAAAGCTGTAAAATTAAATTTTGAAAAAAAACAATATTTATTTCCCATATTATTCCATATGAATTTGTACGATGTTATAATATAAAGAACTAAGTTAGGGGGTTTAGACATTGAAGGAAAAAAGGTCATGCAATAACTGTTTAAAAGGAACACCGATGACAGTTAACAGCGATATTTTATGCAGGGATAAAGGCGTAGTTTCTCCTGATTATGTTTGCTCAAAGCACAGATACTCCCCTGTTCCCAAAACCTATAAAGACCTTAATTTTAAATGCGTCCACTGTGAAAACTTCATACTTAACATAAATAATTCGAAAGATACACCAGGTTTAGGTTTGTGCCAATTGTTTTCTGTCCGCCCGTTCAATGGCGAAAATAAAAACGCATGTTCAAAATTTATTAGAAAGACTCAATCGGAAGTATCCTGACAAGATTTACATTAATATCTCTCATAAGATTCAAATGTGAAAATACCGATATATATAGTGGACATATATCAATTCCCATATAAATTAAGTTAATTATGTAGTATAATTTATAGCATAAGCTTGTCTGTGCTTAAGGAGCTGATTCCGTTCCTGTTTCATTTTACAACAGTTACGGTTTATACATGTTGATTTGGAGTGAAGAATGTGAATCTTAATGTCAGAGATATATTTATACAAAAACTTAATGAGGTCCAAAGCAAAGTACCTATAAAAATAAATGGATTTCAACAGGATAGCAGTTCCTTTCAGGAAGTACTGGATAGTGCTGTAGGCAATACACAAACCGAAGGGCTGCCTTCATCAAAGTCCAATGCAATTGATAAGGAAGGCAAAGACAGAAGCAAAGATGTGGAAAGAGCCAGGATTTCCAGAGCAAATAGTTCTGCAGTTATACCTAAAGACAAGGAAAAGCTCATGGAGCTCATCAATGTCAACATTGACGCTGCTTCAAAGAAATACGGAGTAGATGCAAATCTTATCAGAGCTGTAATAAGACAGGAATCCAGCTTTAATCCAAATTCTCTTTCCCATTCCGGCGCACAGGGCCTTATGCAGCTTATGCCCGGTACGGCAGACGCTCTTGGTGTGGAAAATCCATGGGATATTGCACAGAATATTGAAGGTGGAACCAAATATCTGAGAGATCAACTAAAAGCTTTCAACGGAGATATCAGCCTTGCTTTGGCAGCCTATAATGCAGGTCCTAACGCTGTTAGAAGATATAACGGCATACCGCCTTATGCAGAAACTCAGGATTATGTAATAAAAGTAATGAAATATTACAGACAGTATTCCGGATAGAGAAAAGGTGGCTAATGCCACCTTTATTTGCGCTTTTGCCTTTCCGAAGTATTGATGAAAAGCTGTCTAAACACATAAATTCAAACTTTCAAGCAATTATAATGTATCAACCAATACTCCAAACTCCTGCTCAATCTCTCTAATGCTTCTACCTAGCAAATCCCTTTTTGTAAAATCAAACATAACCGGTGGCAGCAGAATCAAGTCAGGCTTTTCCAGATACCTGAATTTTTCTTCCAAAAACTGTGCAATATCCTGGATCGTCAGTAATCCGGCACACATAATGCTTCCTCCAAAGTACCGGTTTTTTATACCATATATTTCATAATCAAATGCCAAGCCGCTGATATCCAACAATTTTTTTATAATCTCTACAGCTAGCTCCGAAGTTAAAAACCATATTTTGTTTTTGCATATATTATTCTTCATATGTCTTTTGGGAAGCAGATTTCTTTCTATTACTCTTTCTATCTGCTTTACAACCTCAGGATCCACATCATATAAGAAGACCAATCCTGAAGATGAATTTTTTGGTTTCTTCAGCCTTATCTCAAATACCTTGCCGGATCTTTCCACATGCAGCAGCGGATTACTAGAGCTAAAAGCTTTATTGTAAGCTTCTACCCGTGAATTAACCTTATCACCGTTTATTTCACGGATGATGTCCCCGGGCATTATTCCGGCTGCCCGCGAAGGTGTACCCCTGATTACCCCTTCAACCCTGGCTGACAGGTCATTAATAAAAGGTGGCTCAACTATAACAGGTATTTCATATTTTTGCCTTAATACCCGTATCAGCAAATCGACTTCCCTATATATATGCGCAATATCACGGTGCTTTTCCGTTTTATCCGTATACCCCGGAAGAAATATCCTGACTGCTTCTGCGTCATTGCTGTCTAAGAGCAACACCACGTCCTCAACATCACACTCATCCATAATATCAGGAATATACACCATACTTCCGGAAAACTTAATCCTGCCTTTTAGCATCGCTATTATATCTGACACACTTCTGCTTCTTTTTATTCCCAAAACCTTATTACGTTTTTCTGCATCGACACAGTTGACAGAAATATTCAGTTCTATGTTACCTAATCGTACAAACTCGTCGACCAGCTCTTCCGTGAGCAAAATCCCATTTGTTGTGACTTGTACCGTTGTTTCCGGAAATCTGCACCTGATCAACGATAAGATACTGGAAAAATCCTTATGCAGTAAAGGTTCACCCTCAACTATTCTGGTTGCAGATTCCCCAATTACTATTTTCTTGTTGGGAGATATATAATTTAATAGTTCGTCAAAATCCTCCATTTTCATCTCCGGAATCTGAAAAACTTCTATCTCACTGGGGTTTTGCTTATGACTGCAGAAAACACATGATGTATTGCACTTTGTTATTATAGGCAATATATTGGTTCTAAAAACTGTATTTATGATATATTCTTTGCTTGCTATTTTCATAATACCTCTGCTCCATCAGCCCTACCAACAAAAAAACAGGTTTTGGCAATTAAAGTTACATAATTTAGCATAATACTAACAAAAAAATACTTAAGTTCTATAAAAAAATAAAATTTTACATAGCATGTACAAATATTAATCCACACTGTCCACATACTTATCCACATCTCAAAATATAACAAAATGCGTGCTTTATACAGAATTTCCACATTATTAACACTTTATATTTCAACACTGTCAGACAAAAAACAGGAACATAAAAATAGGCCTTAAGACCCATTGCATGTGAAGGTTTATGTATTCTTTGCATCATCCAGTTTATTCGACACACGTTCATTTTATGTCAATTCATCTGCATAATAATACAGTTTATGTATAAAATTCCCATCAAAAAGGATACAACTGTTTATTCCTAAATAATAAAGTTATCCACAGTTATCTCTCACCCAGTCTGAGCCCCGGAACAGCATTCAAATTCATATCTGATCTATGCCCGTTAGCATATTCGTAATAAGCTGCACAAGCAATCATAGCAGCATTATCGGTACACAAAACAGGTCTTGGGTAGAAAACCTCCATCCCCGCTTTTTCCGCCTCAGATTTCATATATTTTCGTAAAGCAGAATTTGCCGCTACCCCGCCAGCAATAGTAATAGTTCTGACATTCCTTAGCTTTGCAGCTTCAATGGTGTTTCTCACCAAAACATCAACTACTGCTTGCTGAAAACTCGCAGCAACATCCTCTACAGGGCATTTCTCGGCTTTTTGCTCAAGGTTGTTAAGATAATTGAGCACTGAAGTTTTTACTCCGCTAAAGCTGAAATCCAGGCTGCCATCGCTGAAATAAACCCTTGGGAAGTCTATGGCCTTACTATTCCCGCTCTGAGCAGCCTTATCTATCAAAGGCCCTCCGGGATAGCCCATTCCTATGGCCCTGGCAATTTTGTCAAAAGCTTCACCCGCTGCATCATCCCTTGTCTGTCCCATAATTTCAAACTTATCGTAGCTATGTACATAAACAATATGACTATGTCCTCCTGATGCAACAAGACATATAAAAGGCGGCTCAAGCTCTTCAAAATCAAGATAATTTGCTGCTATATGCCCTTCTATATGGTGTACTCCCACAAGTGGCTTATTCTTGGCAAAAGCCATACCTTTAGCAGCTGATAATCCTACAAGAAGAGCTCCTACAAGTCCAGGCCCATAAGTAACACCAACCACGTCTATGTCATCGATTTTTATTCCAGCTTCCTCTATAGCCTGATTAATGACATGCATCACCAGCTCCACATGCTTTCTGGAAGCTATTTCAGGTACTACCCCTCCATATTTCTGATGTACATCAATCTGTGAAGATATAATATTTGAAAGTATCTGTCTACCGTCTTTTACCACCGCAGCCGAAGTTTCATCACAGCTTGTCTCTATACCAAGTACGATTATCTCTTTCACCATAAACACCTGCGCTTTTCATATCAATAGTTCTCAATATATAATAGCTTAACGGATAAGCTTTTACAAGCATATATGTCGGGACTCATATCTTCCTTATGAATATATTAAGCAATGATTTCACGTTTTATCCGTAAAAAAGCATGTGCATATGTATCTAAAATAATAGAAAAAGCTCTTCCTGTCGTATTTAGGAAAAGCCTCTTCTATTGTTCAATAGTCAATTCTGTATTAAGCAGGCAGTAAAAGGGGGTGAATTAAATCTTAAAAACTGCCCCGCTCAATGCATCTATTTCAAGAGATATTTTGCCATTGCTGATATTATGCATCTTTCCGCTTATTTCTTCATAGACCTTGCCTGTATCCCTGTTTATATCTATTTCGAAAGTCTGCACCGTTTCACTGTTGTTTATCACCACTAAAAGTTCTTCATCGTCAGCCTGTCTTGAAAATGCATATATATTTTTCTGCAAATCAACAGATTTAGTAACGTATTTTCCAAGCATTGATTTCATATATTTCTTTCTTATGGCAATAATCTTTTTATAGTAATTGAATATATCCGTTGAAACCTCATCATCATCCCATTTCATAGGTTTCCTGTATTCTACCTCTTCCCTTCCCATTAAGCCTTTTTCATCCCCGTAATATATGGAAGGCATACCTACATGCATCATCTGGAATAAAGCAGCCGTCTTAAGTCTCCTTATATCTCCATCTGCATACGAGAGAAACCTTATTACATCATGGCTGTCAAGAAGGTTCATTTGCGCATACTGAATATTGTGCTTATATCTCATTAGAAGATAGTTTATTCTAGCATCAAACTGAACTGCACTAATGACACTTTTTGCAAAATAATCAATACATGCATATGTAAAGTTATAGTTCATCAAAGAGTCAAACTGATCGCCCTGTACCCATGCCCTTGCATCATCCCATATTTCTCCTATTAAAAGAGCATCGGGTTTTACAGCCTTTACTGCTTTTCTGAATTCCCTCCAAAAATCGTGGTTTACCTCATTTGCTACATCAAGCCTCCATCCGTCAATATCAGCTTCCTTAATCCAGTATTTTCCCACGTCTACGAAATAATCGACAACCTCTTTTTTTCCGGTATTCAGCTTGGGCATTGTCTCAACATATGCAAAGCATTCATAATTAGGGTTTTTTTCATATCTGAGAGGAAAATCATAAATATAGAACCAGTCCTTATATTCCGACTTCTCCCCTTTTTCCCTCAAATCCCTGAATGCAAAGAAGTCCGGTCCCGAGTGGTTGAATACTGCATCGAGAACAACCCTGACTCCTGACTCGTGACATTTTTTTACAAGCTCTTTAAAATCCTCATTTGAACCAAAGCACGGGTCAACAGAGTAATAATCTATAGTATCGTACTTATGCCACGAGTTTGCGGCGAAAATCGGGTTCAGGTATATGCAATTGATACCCAGCTCCACGATATACGGTATATTATCAATTATGTCCCTCAGAGTACCTCCGTTCATATTACGGCTACATACACCATTATCGATTTTTATCTCCTTGCGTGCACGGATGGCCTTATCCCCGGAGCCGACAAAGCTGTCAGGGAATATCTGATAAATTACCGCTTCTTTTGCCCATCCCGGAACTTCAGCAATATCTTCCTCTCTGATATAATGGAATGTAAAGTACTTCTGACGATCATAATCCAGTTTTTCATGGAAGTCATTGTCATAATAGTAAAGCGACTCTATACCGTCATAAATCATAAAATAATAACATACTCTGGTGAGCTTTGTATGAACTGTCGCCTCAAAATAATCATAAAACCTGTCTGAGGCAACGACAAACATTTCGACATTTTCCATACGGACAGGATTTCCCTGGAACATTCTGTCGCCAAAGCACACAACACATCTTTTAAGATCATTCTTTTTCGCCCTCAGCCTTACTATAAAGGTATTTTTATCTATAGCATGGCAGTATTCCGAATATGTCGAATGATATATTGCTTCCAATAGCATGATAAATCTCTCCTTAATTTGCTAATCTCTTATGGCATATACTTGCCGTATAACTACTTAAAATCATATCTTAGAAGCACCTGCACTCAATCCTTCTACAATATACTTCTGTAAATATGTAAACAATATTGTTATTGGAATAGCTACAAGCACCGATCCTGCAGCAAACATAGTAAATTCTGTATTGGTTCTTCCGGTTACCATCTCAAACAGCCCTATTGCAAGCGTCTTCTTATCATCGGACCTTAGTACCAGCCTTGCAAAAATGAAGTCCATCCAAGGTGATATGAAGCTTTGCAATGCAATAAAAGTAAGAATCGGTGTGGATATCGGCATAATAACTTTTAAAAATATAGTAATATTACTCGCACCATCGATCTTTGCCGCCTCCGGTAATGACCGCGGCAGACCATCCATATATCCTTTTACAAGCCATACACCTCCTGGAATAGCCCCACCTGCATATACCAGAATCAACCCCATATGTGTGTTTATAAGATTCAGTTGTAGTAATAGTATAAAAATTGCAAACATACTCATAAAGCCCGGAAACATCTGTACGACAAGCATTGTCATCAGCGTAAATTTTCTTCCCTTGAACCTGAATTGTGATAGTGCATAGGAAGTAATAATTATTAACAAAGTCGCACATATCATTGTAAGAATTGCAATCTTAAAAGTATTCCAATACCATAAGCCAAAGTTTTTTCCATACTGTCTGTCATTAAAAATTTCCTGATAATGGGCAAATGTAATTTTCTCCGGTACCAGGGACACACTATATAGTGAAGAGCCTGTGTTGAAAGAGGCCATAATAGTCCATAATATAGGTATAACCGATTGAATCGCCATTATAGTGAGGATTAGATAAATGCCACCTTTTGTTATCTTTTTTCTGACTTCTGAAGCCATCATTGTATCATATCCTCCTCTTTAAATGATTTTGTCCGGCGGAAATTAATTATTGAAATTACAGCAATAAGAATGAATATAAGTATTGATACTACAGATGCAAGATTGTATTTGTTATTATCAAGCGTAAGTTTGTAAATCCAGGATAGCAGTATGTCAGTTCCTCCGGCAAACTGATAGTCCGGATTTGCAGGTCCACCCTCGTTAATCAGATAAATCAGTGTAAAATTGTTAAAATTACCGGTAAACCCTAAAATCAGCAGTGGTGCAGCTGCAAACATAACCAGAGGAATAGTGATCTTCCAGAATTTCTGGCTTTCAGAAGCACCCTCAACTTCAGCTGCTTCATATAAATCCTTTGATATTCCGGTTAGTATGCCGGACATCATTGCCATATAGTATGGAAAGGAGAGCCAGATATTTACCATGATACATACAGTCTTTGCCAGATTGGCATCTGAAAGCCACGGAAGCCCCTCCATACCCATTGATACAAGGAACTTATTTACAGGACCGAACTGCCCGTTGAAGATAGTACGCATAATTAAAATTGAAATAAAGGACGGCATCGCCCAGGGTAAAATATATAATGTACGCCAAAACTTTTTAATCTGTATACCTTTACTATTAATCAGTACTGCAAAAACCAATCCGAAGAAAAAGCTGGTTATAGTAGCGAGTATAGCCCATATCACTGTCCACAGGCCGACACCTATGAATGTTGTCTTATATGCAGTCATGGTAAACAGGCTTTTAAAGGTATCAAAACCTACCCATTCCACAAGTACACGGGGAGGCAAATGATTTGGACCCGAGTAGTCTGTAAAAGCAATCATGACTCCGAATATTAATGGCAGAACAGTTAGGAACAATACAAAAATAAACGCAGGTGAGAGTAGTAAGTATGGAAATCCTTTGTCCAGCAAAGTCGAAATTGAAGTTTTAAAATTATTGGCCAGCTTACCCTTATCTCTTAGTTTTCCTACTTTATAGGCATCAGACACATTGATAAGGTAAAGGACAAGAAATACCACCGCAACCATAAGCCCTATAATACCTAGAACCATCAGGAATATTGAATGATCCCCCTGTACTACCTTGCCCTTCACTATCCTTTGGGGAGTTTCTCCAAGCGTAATAAGCCCCCATATGCTTCTTCCTATATATGGAATCATAAAAATTATAAACGCTGTTTCAATTGCTGCAAGTATAATGCCTTTTATATACTGTTTGTTGTATATCTGCCCCAGACCCATATATAAAACCGATAATGCCCCTGCTTTCTTAGAATGAGAATTCATCTAAGATTCCCCTTTCTCATAAATTCCAGAAATAAGCCAAATCAGGCAACTTAAAAATGTTCAGCTTCAAAACATGAAGCAGCCGTAAAGGCCACTTCGTGTTTTAAAGTTCAGGAAAATCCTTATTTGTTTGCAGCTATAAGCTGATCCAGCTTCTTTCTTGCATCATCAAGTGTTGCCTTTACGTTTGCCCCTTTGTTCCATATGGGCTCCAGTGCAGGATTCATAACTTGCCATACGCTAATCATTTCAGGAATGTTAGGCATTGGGATAGCATAGCTTGCCTGTTCCAGGAAAGCTTTAGCCAACTCATCATTTACAACGGCAGAATCATTCATCAGTTCTTTATAAACCGGTATTTGACCTGTTTCAGCGAAACGCCTCTTGATCATCTCTTTTGATGTAGCAAACATTGCAAAAAGTTTAGAAGCCTCCGGATACTGGGTGTAAGAATTTATGTATAATCCACGTACGCCGGCAAAGGATTTGGGATGTTCACCATTTGGTAAAACCGGTAGAGGCATAGCTCCAACTTCTATTTTATTATCTCTTGCATCCTTGACACCTTCCATAAGACTTAGGTTGAATGCAAGTTTTCCTTGAGCAAAAAGTCCCTTCTTAATGTCATATGTGAGGTCCTGAATCTTCAGAGGTAAAATCTCCTTTAACTTCTGATAGTATTCGATCCCCTTTACGGCTCCTTCATTATTGATACCAATATCCTTAGGATCCGAGCCGTTATTTCCGAATACGTATCCACCGAATCCTGCGAAGAATGCGTGTGTATAGTAGAATGTTGAAGGCTCAAACATAAATCCGTATTTTTCTTTTTTTACATCATTAAATGTCTTACAGAAATTGATCAAATCATCAAAAGTTTTTGGTAGTTCTTTTACAAGTGCCTTATTGTAAAGCAGTGCATAAGTTTCAACAACCGTAGGATAACCATATGTCTGATCCTGGTATTTCAATGCAGTACCGGCTACATCTATAAACTGTGAAAAGTCTAATTCGTTCGGCAATACAAGACCAGAATTGCATACTGTAGGAATATTGTCGTGGTTCATTTCAAATACATCTGCTCCCTGCTTGGCAGGTCCGTCTGTCTGGATTTTCTTGGGAGAATCTGAGTGTGAAACAGGTTCAATTACCACAGGGATGTTGTATTTAGCCGTAAAGTCCTTAGCTACACCTTCCATCCACTTCTTTTCAGTTCCTTCATTAATCCATACTTTAAGCTTCGCACCAGGTTCAGCCTTAATTTCTTCATCCTGGTCTGCATCTCCCGCAGCAGCACTGCCTTCGTTACCGTTTGCAGCTTTTGTTGTAGCCGGCTTTTCTCCACCATTTGTGTCTGTAGCCTTGCTACTGCAGCCTACTGCACTAAAAACCATCAATGCTGCCAATACTACGGCCAGCACTCTTGCAAGAACTCTTTTTGACATCTTGTTCATTTGGATATTCCCCCTACCATTTTATTTTATCAAAAGGCTTTTTTGTACCTTTTAACAGCTTAAATCATCCCTCGAGTCAACTGTTGCCGCCGCAGGCAGTCGTTAAGGGCTAACAGGATATGTATAAAGAATTGTGGCTGTACATCTATAAATATATTGGTTAACCGGTTAACCAATTAATAAAAAAAATTATATACTTTTAGTGGATTCCCTGACAACCAGCTTAATTGGCAATGTAATTCTTTCCTTTGTACTCACACCGGATTCTATATCATCAAGTAGCGTATCTGCCGCAATGACACCTTTTTTAAAAATATTCTGACTTATAGTCGTTAGTCCCGGCGTTACAAATTCACACATTTTAAGATTGTCAAACCCTACTATGGACAAATCATCAGGTATGGATTTTCCGTTTTTCACAAAAGACTTCATTATGCCCAAAGCCAGAATATCTGCCACAGCAAATACGGCAGTAATATCACTGTTTCTTTTCAGTATCTCCTCACCTATTCTATAGCCTCCGGCAAAGGATACTTCATCCTCATAAATCAGCTTTTCATCAAAAGTTATGTTGGAATCCTGTAAAGCCTTTTTATACCCTTCATACCTCATAAAGTTTACATCACTGGTATTTATAGAGCCTGTCGCAAGTGCAATTCTTTTGTGTCCCAGTGATATAAGGTGGTTTGCAGCAGTCATACCACCGGATTTGTCATCAATTGCTATGTTATGAAATCTTCCGGTGTACTTCTCATAAGTATCTATTAATACAACCGGTATATTCATCTTTTTAAATTCATTAAACAAAGCCTCCGGATAGATACCCATTATTATTATCCCATCCAGGTTTCTTTTCTTGATCCACTCCTTACAGCTTTGTCCCGATTTGGTACCGGTAATAAGATAATCATAGCCTCTTAGCTTAGTTCCATGTTCTATTCCGCCAATAAACTCTCCATAGAAAAAATTATCCCGCGATAAAAAACTGGTATCGGTATTTTCTTCAATATAGGGAAGCATTACACCAATAAGGTTCGATTTTCTCTTTGCTAAACTGCGTGCAGTAAAATCCGGCTGATAGTCCAGTTCCTTTACTGCCTGCAAAACACGCTCCCTTGTTTCTTCCGAGGTTTTGTTTATATCATTTAATACATTGGAAATAGTGGCAACAGAAACTCCAAGATACTTTGCCACGTCACGGATTGTTGTTCGATTCTTCATTCCATCTCCCGCTAGTTAGTCAATCAGTTAACCGGTTAACTATGTAAACTTAACCGCAAATTAATAATAACATTTCCCACTAATGTTTGTCAATATCTATGTTTCATGGAATTTTATCTATGAAATAACTATTGCCCTATAACAAAAAAACATGGAGTTGTTATACCCCATGTCCCCAAATAGGAGAAATGCTAATGTTCACCATTATATTACCAAAGTATTCCTTCAAATTATATAGTGCGTTCGTACTTTTGTTTTCAGGGACTTGGGTACCATATATAGGACCTGAGTCCTATATATCAGAATAATCCGCCAAATATGCTGTTGCTGCCTCTCACAAGCTGTTCTGCTATAATAAGGGCTCCTAATATAAACACATAGTATGAAAAAATCTTCAAACTTGCTTTAGAAAATATCTTAAGCATAAATTTTATTGCAAGATAACCCGATATGGCTGCCGCCCCCATGCCAACCAAAAGCGGCAGCACTTCTACCCCTGACGTGATACCATTTCCAGGCTCTAATGCATCTTTCAAATCAAAAACCACTGCTCCGAATATAGGAATTATAGATATTAAGAAAGAGAGTCTGAGCGCAAATTCTCTATTCAGACCTCTCATCAATGCCGCTGCCAGGGTAAGCCCCGAACGTGATATTGCTGGAAGTATCGCTATCGCCTGTGCAGTTCCCATCAATGTTGCATCCAGGTAGCTTGTTTTCTCAATTCCCTTGTTTTTTCTTCTGATACTTTCGGCAAGCCATAAAATAATACCTGTCAAAATAAATTCTATTCCTATCGTAACACCTGATTCAAATATTTTTTCAATTTGATCTTTGAATGCTATCCCGATAATGCCTGTTGGTATCGTTCCTACTACCACCAACAAGGTTAGCTTTGAAAAAGGCTTCTTAATCATATTTATGATATCTTCTCTGAAAATCCAGACTACTGCAAGTAAGGTAGCCAGATGCAGAGCAGCATCAAATGTAAGCACCCCTTCTTTAAGTCCAAAAAGCTTTTGAAACAATACCAAATGACCCGAACTGCTGATAGGTAAAAACTCCGTCAATCCTTGAATCAGTCCTAGAATAAGCCCTTGTATTACACTCATTATAAATTCTCCCGATATAATATATTTCAAATCCTTTATTTAGGTAAACCTAATGTGCCGGTTTGATAGATTTTTATGAAAAGCCAGATGATAAAAAACATTAAGTTAAACCACATATTATAATATACTCCGGAAAAAAAGATGTAAACACTATTTCCTTATTTTTAAGAAAACATTAAGAAATAGTCGCAAAAGCTTTCTATTTTTTCTTTTCTCTCGGAACATATTTATGTCCACTGCTTCTTATAAAAGGCTGCTGATCCTCAGGCAAGCTCCACATTCCCTTCCTCTCTTTTATCGCATCTTCCTGAAGCCTGTATAGATAATCGCTGAAGGTCTTATTTGGGGATATGATTTCCACCCTTGCAAACCCATTCCTCACAAGCATAGAATTAATATGCTTTTTTCCATCTGCTATAACGTGCGCAAGTAATCTGCCATACCTGTCCTTTATACCTTTTTCGAAAACCAGTCTGACTTCCCTGTTTAAAACAGAATTCTTAAGAAATTGCGCAGCTTCCTTACTATAAGGCTGAACAGCCACACCCTGTTCTACACTTTCCGGAGTATCCACCGCGAGCAGCCTTACTTTATACTTCTTTTTTTTATACTCTATGTGAATGGTATCACCATCGACTACCTTAGTTACCAAAGCGTTTATATATTTGTGAGGAGCCATACCCTCGCTCTTGGTTTCCAGCAGCTTAACAGGAGCTTCCGGTACAACCTCACTTGTCTGAATATTTTTAACCGGGTTGAACTGGGTAAAATCAAAGTTAGTATAAACCAATCCGCCAAGTATTATAATAATAGCCGCAATGGGAGCCAAAAGCCTATTTTTCATTAAACAACCACCTTGTAAATAAAATAGCGCAGTCGTCCTGATTAACTCTAAAAACAGAACGTGTGCGTATTATTATTTTAGCATATCAATAAACCCAATCAAACTAAAAGGATGTATAAATTTTGTTTATACATCCTTAATAAACTACCTTTAAATTTATATCAGGTACTGGAAGCGGTAAGTATCGCCACATTCTGTCCCGGCACCATAACTTCTTCTGTTTTTGAACTTTCCTTGTTGAATGCTATATCTATTACCTGATTTATATTCTCAACAGGAATAACCTCTATGCCCATATCCGTAAATAACTCCTGCCAGTTTTCTTCCGGAATCAGCACCCTTTTTATACCCGCCAGTTTTGCTGCTTCAACTTTAGCAACTACTCCTCCTACCGGCTTTACTTTCCCCCTTATTGATAATTCTCCTGTCATTGCAATATCTCCGCTTATCGGTATATTCTTTATGGCAGAGTACACTGCCGTAGCTATGGCTATTCCGGCTGAAGGCCCGTCAATAGGCACTCCTCCAGGAAAATTCATATGCAGATCGTATTCTTTTATGTCTATATCCATAAACCTGTTTAAAACGGTCATTACGTTTTCCACGGACCCTTTTGCTGAACTGGTTCTTTTATATTTGTGTCCATGCCCTCCCATTTCTTCTTCCTCCACTATACCGGTTATCTTGATATTGCCTTTACCTGAAGAAACCTTTATAGCAGATACTTCTATATCTAATACTGTGCCTGTATTGCTGCCGAAAACCGCCAGTCCATTTATACAGCCCACCTGCTCTATAGCGCAGACCTTCTTTTCCAGGCGAGGACTATAATGTCCAAACTCAATTACCCACTCAATATCCTTTCTGGTGATAAGGCTCCTATTTTCTATCTGTGCAATTCCCCCGGCTATTTGTACTATATTGACTGCATCCCTGCCATTCTGCGCATATTTGGCGATTAGCCCGTCAAACTGCTCTTCCACCTTGAAGCCACCTCTTAAAGCTGCGTTTCTGGCAATTTTGGCTACCTCCCCCGGCACAAGAGGCCTGAAGTATATTTCAGCACATCTTGATCTCAAAGCAGGCGGAAGTTCGTCAGCAGTTCTTGTGGTCGCACCTACCAGTCTAAAATCGGCAGGCAGCCCTTTCTGGAAAATTTCATGTATATGCGAGGGTATATTATTATCCTCAGAGCTATAATAAGCACTCTCTAAAAACACCCTTCTGTCCTCCAGTACTTTAAGGAGTTTATTGATTTGCGAAGGATGTAATTCGCCTATTTCATCAATAAAAAGTATTCCTCCATGGGCCTTTGTTACAGCACCTGGTTTGGGTTGGGGAATGCCTGCTACTCCGTAAGCTCCGGCCCCCTGATAAATAGGGTCATGTACAGATCCCATCAATGGGTCTGCAATTCCTCTCTCATCAAACCGTAATGTCGTAGCATCAATCTCTACAAATTTTGCTTCCTTTCTGAAAGGTGATATGGAAATGGATTTAGCCTCTTCAAGTATAACCCTAGCTGCAGCTGTTTTTCCAATTCCCGGAGGTCCATAAATTATGACATGCTGTGGATTAGGTCCGCATAAAGCAGCTCTAAGAGCTTTCAAGCCCTGTTCCTGACCTACTATGTCATTCAATGTGGAAGGTCTGGTTTTTTCTGATAAAGGTTCTGTAAGCTTTATCTCCCTTAATCGCCTAAGCTTATCCAATTCCTTTCTTGACTCCTTGTCAATTGCACTCTTATTACCTTGCTGAGACTTTAACAGATTCAAGAAATATAACCCTATAATGATTGAGAAAAAAAACTGTATGATAAATAATGTACTTGTGAGCAATGTCCCTTCCTCCTAATCATCATTCATGCTGTTCCTTCGTATAGATTATATCCGAACAATGCATCATGCGGCTTTTATTGATATTCTTCACTAAATACTTGCTGTATTTAGTATTAACGATGTAGACTTTTTTATCCTGCAATAATAAATAGGAATATATTTCAATATTATAAAAAGGACGGTTTTCCCAGTGATTTCCACCGGAAGAACCGTCCTTTTTATATATCTGGAACTTTTATGATACAGATTCACGCTTTACCCTTGCCTTTTTGCTAATAGGCTTTTTTAAAGACTTTCTATTCTCATTTATAACCAACTGGGGAGCTGCTCTGTTTTCTACCGTGTCTTTACTGATAATACATTTTTCAATATTAACAGATGACGGTACATCATACATTACCTCCAGCATTATCTCCTCAAGTATTGCTCTTAGCCCTCTGGCCCCTGTGTTTCTGCTGATTGCTTTTTCAGCGACAGCTTCTAAAGCGTCACTTTCAATCTCAAGCAGTACATCGTCCATTTCAAAGAGTTTCTGGTACTGCTTGACCAAGGCGTTCTTTGGTTCTGTAAGTATCTGAATCAGTGCCTGTCTGTCAAGTGAATGCAGCGTCACAACAATAGGCAGCCTTCCCACAAACTCAGGTATAAGTCCAAATTTCAGAAGATCCTGCGGAAGTATGTTTTTCAACACTTCACCTACATCCTTTTCCTTGGAGCTTTCTATTTTCGCACCAAACCCCAGAGATTTCTTCCCTGTTCTGTTTTGTATAATCTTTTCTATGCCGTCAAATGCTCCACCACATATAAACAGGATATTTGTAGTATCTATCTGTATGAATTCCTGGTGTGGATGTTTTCTTCCTCCCTGAGGTGGAACCGAAGCAACTGTTCCTTCAAGTATCTTCAGAAGCGCCTGCTGAACTCCTTCTCCGCTTACATCTCTCGTTATTGACGGATTCTCTGATTTCCTAGCTATTTTATCTATTTCGTCTATATAAATTATACCTTTTTCTGCTTTTTCTATATCATAATCCGCAGCCTGAATCAATTTAAGGAGAATGTTCTCAACATCTTCCCCTACATAACCTGCTTCCGTCAATGATGTTGCATCAGCTATAGCAAAAGGTACATTAAGAATCTTAGCCAATGTTTGCGCCAGTAATGTTTTTCCAGAACCTGTAGGTCCCAGCATAACTATATTGCTCTTCTGCAGTTCAACATCTCCTGCTTTAGTTTCAGTATTTATCCTTTTATAGTGGTTATACACTGCAACAGCCAGCGATTTCTTTGCAGAATCCTGCCCAATAACATACTGATCAAGTATTTCTTTTATTTCCTTTGGTTTTGGAACATCATTAAGCTCGGTATCACCTTTTGCTTCTTCGAACTCCTCTTCAATTATTTCAGAACAGAGTTCTATACATTCGTCACAGATATAAACGCCGGGTCCTGCAACAAGTCTTTTGACTTGTTCCTGCGTCTTTCCGCAGAAGGAGCATTTCAACTGCTTCTTTTCATCATACCTTGACATATCACACCTCTTTTATTTCCTTCTAACCATTATTTCATCAACTATGCCATATGCTTTAGCTTCTTCTGCCGACATAAAGAAATCTCTTTCTGAATCTCTTTCAATCTTTTCGATAGGTTGGCCTGTTCTTTCACTTAATATCCTATTTATTCTTTCTTTTTTCTTCAAAATATATTCCGCATGTATCTTGATATCTGTTGCCTGGCCACGTGCACCGCCAGAAGGCTGATGTATCATAATTTCACTGTTGGGGAGAGCAAATCTCTTTCCCTTAGTACCCGCTGTCAACAGGAAAGCACCCATGCTTGCAGCCATACCTATACAAATAGTAGAAACATCACATTTCACGTATTGCATAGTATCATAAATAGCAAATCCGGATGTTACTGAGCCCCCCGGGCTATTTATGTAAAGTAATATATCCTTATCGGGATCTTCTGCTTCAAGGAACAGCATCTGAGCAATTACTAAGCTTGCTGTCACATCATTTACCTCATCACTCAGCATTATAATCCTGTCTTTAAGCAACCTGGAATAGATATCGTAGGAACGTTCACCACGGTTTGTTTGTTCGACAACTACAGGAACCAGACTCATAATTTCGCCTCCTTAATAATGTAATAGTATTGAGTAAGTATAAATATGAAAGCTTTACTTTCACGCTTATTTTGTAAAATGGATATTGGCGGGGACACCCCGCCACTACCCATTACCTATAGCTAATACGTCCTCAGGTACAATACCGCACCAAAGGTGTCCCATATATTCATTCCCACTTTCCCTGCGAAATAAACACATATGCAGGAAAACTGTATAACAAAACAAGTCAAGCCTGAAACAAATCAGTCCATTATACTATTTTTGCATTTTCTACAATAAAGTCAACGGTCTTTTTCATGACTAAACTATTCTTAATATATTCTATATCGTCTTCCTTCAAATGTTTCTTAAATTCTTCCTCACTCTGCTTATAATTTTCCGCCATTTTTTTGATTTCTTCGCTTACTTCGTCGTCAGCTACCGTTATGTTTTCCACTTTGCTCACTTTTTCAAGCACAAGCTGTGATTTTACTTCACCTTCTGCTCTACTCTCAAACTGTCCCCTGAAGGAGTTTGCATCCATCCCCATTATCTCAATATATTTGTTTATATCGAGACCCTGGTAACGAAGTCTCATATCAAAGTCATATACCAGATTGTCTATTCTCTTTTCAATCATTACCTTTGGTATTTCAACGCTAGCATTATTTACAACCTTATCTATTATTGCATCTTCAGTCTGATGCTTTGCTTTGTGTTCGGCATCTTTTGTAAGCTTCTCCTTCAGGCTGTCTTTATATGCATCTAAAGTATCAAACTCACTTACATCCTTTGCAAATTCATCATCTAATGCCGGAAGTTCCTTTACTTTTATCTCATTTACTTTCACTTTGAACAAAGCCGGTTTACCAGCTAACTCTTCTTTTCCATAGTCTTCAGGGAAGGAAACATTTACGTCTATCTCATCTCCCGCTTTAGCACCGATAAGCTGATCCTCAAATCCCGGTATGAACTGTCCAGAGCCAATAGTCAATTCATAATTTGTACCTTTGCCACCTTCAAAAGCCACGTCGTCAATAAACCCTTCAAAGTCAATGACTGTAATGTCGCCAGATTGTACAGGTCTGTCTTCAACAGTAATAATTCTTGCATTTTTCTCTGCTGCTTTGTTGAGTTCTTTTTCTACATCCTCATCTGTAACGTTTACTTCCACTTTATTTACTTCTACAGCTTTGTATTCACCTAATTCCACTTCAGGCTTGGTTGTAACTTTAGCAGTAAATATAAGATTTTCTCCGTTTCCTATCTGCTTGATGTCAATTTCCGGTCTTTCTACAGGATGAATGTCATTTTCCTCAACTGCTTTGTCATAAGCCTCAGGGCACACTATATTTATGGCATCCTCGTAAAGTACCTGCTCACCATAGTATCTCTCAACCATTTTTCTTGGAGCTTTACCTTTTCTGAACCCGGGTATGTTAAACCTGCCGGCATTCTTTGAAAAGGATTTTTGCATACCTTCTTCAAATTTCGCTGCATCAACTTCTATCTCAAGTTGTACAACATTCTTATCAATATTTTCCACTTTAACGTTCATTTATTATGTATCCTCCTACCATATTAAATTATAAAATGATAATTTATATATTAATCAATAATAAAACCAAGAATGTCTCAACATGCATAAAAGCCTCTGTTGTAAACCTCTATGACACTAAAACCCTCGATCATTCATTATTAACTGTCAATTGTACATTGTCAACTGCGCCTTAGTGCTATAGGCAGTCTCCTTCAAATTAACCCTTACATTATAACACAATACTTTTTTAAATTCCAACAAAAAGGTCGAAAAAAAGAAATATTTTCTTGTTATTTCCTCTTTGCATTAGTAAAACCTTATGGAAATATTCTTAACGGTTTGAAATTTAAGTAGTCAGAGGATATAAACTTAAAGCTTATCTCCTCAATTACGCCTTCTGCAGCATGTTTACATGCCTCTCCGTGTATATGTCCATATAAGCACACCTTTACATTATAGCTTTTCATGACTGTTACAAATTCGGAAATTTCCCACTTTGAATTAAAGGGAGGATAATGAAGAGCCACAATTATTTCCCCGCTATTGCCTGAACTGGCACTCTTCAGTGATAAATCCAGCCTTTGCAATTCCCTGCTAAATATCTTTCTGTCTTCAGCGCTGAAATCGTCGTCTCCCGGACATTTCCACCCTCTTGTACCACAAACTACTTTCCCTTCGATCTCAAAGCTGTTATTATGCATGAAACTTATAGTCGAAAAGCAGTTGCTGTTTAAAAACTGCTCCAGCTTGTTCATCGTAGTCCACCAATAATCATGGTTTCCCTTTGATATTAACTTCCTTCCCGGAAGTCCGTCTATGAATTTGAAGTCCTCATATGCCTGTTCCAGATAAGTAGCCCATGAAATATCTCCGGGAATGATCACATAATCATTGTCAGTAACAATATCATTCCAGTTTGTTTTTATTTTCTCCATATAATTTTCCCACCTGGCACCAAATATATCCATGGGTTTTTCTATACTGAAAGCCAGGTGCAAATCAGAAATTGCATAGATTGCCATAAAGTAATCCCTCGCTGCACAGTTGAGAGTATACTCACTCTCCACCTCTCAATTATTATGAAAGTAATTATATATTTTTTCCGCTACATCCTTATTAATGCCTTCAACAGCAGTAAGATCGTCAAGTCCGGCTGATTTTATCTTGTTCACAGAACCAAAGTGCTTTAACAGAGCCTTCTTGCGTTTTTCTCCAATACCTTCAATTTCTTCAAGAACCGACCCTGTATATCTTTTATTTCTAAGCTTCCTGTTATACTCTACAGCAAACCTGTGAGCTTCATCCTGTATAGCTGTGACAAACCTTAAAACAGGCAGATTTGCTGATAAATCATACTCTTTCCCATTTGATATCAGTCCCCTTGTCCTGTGCTTGTCGTTTTTAACCATTCCAAGAGCAGGTATGCTGATTTCCAAGTTTCTTAAAACTTCATTGACTGAGTTCAGATGCCCTAATCCTCCGTCTATCAGAATTAAATCCGGAAGTCTCATAAATTTTGGCGGCTGTCCGGGGAGTGATCCTTCGTGTATTGAAGCGTATTCATCTCTTTCCCTTTCTGCACGTTTAAACCGTCTGTATATAACTTCCTGCATACTTGCATAGTCGTTTTGCTTATCTATGGATTTTATTTTAAATCTCCTGTATTCCTTTTTTGAAGGCATACCATTTTCGAATACTACCATTGAAGCAACTATTTCTGTAGAGCCTGTGTTAGAAATATCATAAGCTTCTATCCTCTCAGGCGGATTTTCAAGACCAAGAAGTCCTGCTATACCTTCCAGACCCCCTGAAGACAAAGTTTCTTCCTTCCGCACCTTATCCTTGAACTGGTTCAAGGCTATCTCCGCATTCTGCCCGACCATTTCAATCAATTCATGCTTTTCTCCTTTTCTAGGAATCTTTATATGAACTCTTGCAGTTTTTCTTTCATTTATTGAAGCACGTTTTTCACTGAGCCACCTCTCAATTACATCTATTTCATCTATTTCTTCCTGAATGATTATTTCGCCCGGTATATAAGCAGCTGTACTATAGAACTGTTTTATAAAAGATGACATAAGCTCTCTGTCCTCCAGCTCGCCTATACCCTCAAACACAAAATGCTCCCTGCCTACCAGTTTGCCTCCGCGAATAAAGAATACCTGTATGCACGAGTCGGTTTTATCTTTTGCAAAGGCTATAACGTCTTGATCTTCCATAGATGTGGATAAAACCTTCTGCTTTTCGGCAATCAGCTTTAAACTGTTCAGTTTGTCCCTTAAATCCGCTGCTTTTTCAAATTCCATTTTATCAGCAGCATCCCTCATATTTTTTTCCAACCTGTTTATGATATTTTCCTGCTTACCATCGAGAAAGTTTGCTATATCTTTCATCAGGCTTCTGTACTCATCCCTGTTTATATCTCCCTGACATGGTCCCAGACACTGATATATATAATAATTAAGGCATGGTCTTTCTTTTCCTATATCTCTTGGAAACACTTTTTTGCAGGATTTTATAGGAAATATTTTTTTTATCAGGTCAAGTGTATTCTTGACTGTAAAAGCACTGGCATAAGGCCCGAAATATTTTGCCCCATCCTTT
The DNA here is from genome assembly GCA_026414765.1 of Clostridia bacterium. NCBI lineage: Bacteria > Bacillati > Bacillota > Clostridia > Clostridia bacterium. Next base: position 25,523 of record JAOAIJ010000040.1, read on the forward strand.
TCGATCCGTCTTGTCATTAATACTCTCGGATATTGCTCATTCATTGTGATTTTGATATAAGGATAGAAGTTTTTATCATCTTTTAGCAATATATTGAATCTGGGTCTGTATTTCTTTATTAGATTACATTCCAGAATCAGCGCTTCAAGTTCGGAATCGGTAACGATATATTCAAATTCCCCGATTTTGGAAACCATGAGCCTTGTTTTAGGAGTATGATTAATAGAGGCTTGAAAGTATTGTCTTACTCTATTTTTCAGTACTACAGCCTTACCTACGTAAATAATCTCTCCATACTGGTCTTTCATAATATAAACGCCCGGTTTATCGGGCAGTTTTTTAAGCGCTTCATGAATATCAAACATTATACCTCACCTTGTTTGGTACAGAACGGCCAGCCGCTTGCTGCCATCATTAATATTATGAAAGGCTGAGCAAGCCGATACTTGTACTCAATAACCTGTAGTTAACGATCAAAGCGCAGCTTTGCTGCGCTTATAAGTATATTTTACCGTCAACTTTCTTTTGTTTCTATGGCAATTTTAGGGTTACAAGCAATTTATGTATTCTCCCAATTCCTCAATAGCTTTTTCCTCATCTTCCCCTTCAGCTGTGATGGTAATCCTGGTTCCATATCCTATACTGAGCGATAATAGCCCCAAAAGGCTTTTAGCATTTGCCTTTCGTTCTTCTCTCTCTATCCAGATACTGGATTTGTAGCTTGATGCCTTCTGAATAAACAAAGCTGCAGGTTTTGATTCCAGCCCCGATTTTCCTTCAACTGTCAATTCTTTTGTAACCATTTCTATTACAACCTCCTGAATATACATAGTGCGTATTGTCATGCGATTAGCAAGTAACGGTGTGAAGGTGAGACTGCCCACTTAACACCCGCTACTTTCAGCCCATAACCGCACACATTAGAGCGTTTCATATGTATATATTACAATAAATATGAACAATGTGTAAATTTATTTTTTCAATTTAATGACATATACTTAATAACCTATTTATAAGCATATATTATATTATAATAAAAAAAAATACAAATCAATTTAGGAATGCTCTGACTATTAAGCCTGTCGGAACAAACTCAATTCCTGTTTTCAAGTATCCTTACCGTCAGTTTATCTCCAGAAATAAATACTCTGATCATTATGGGATAATTTCCCGGATTAATAAATCTGAAATCCGCCGAACCGTATAATACCATTGCATCTTTGCCCTTATGCACATATCCCACCGCTTTTGAATGGGAATGCCTTTCAGTTATCTTTAGTCCTGCTTCCTCCACTGCATTATAAAGAGTACTGGATAACTGACAAATGCCTCCTCCGATTCCATATGTCTTTTTAGGTCCTTTTTCTGTTTTTATTATAATTGGTGCTTTTTCATAACCCTTTCCTGGGGTGCGCTTGCCTAAAACTTCATTAAATGAAAATTCCTCCCCAGGCCCTACCTTTACATAATCCAGCCGCTCAGAAGCAAGACGGATATTATTGGTACGCTCGTCTCTCTGATCCAGAATGATTGTTGTAAAACTTCCCAGCAGCTTTATATTATTTTCCAGCATTTCAGCTGTAACTCTTGGGTGTACTTCTTCAATAATTAGTCTGCCCTTCTCTCCCGGGTTTGCATTCAGAAGCAATTCTACAGTCCTTTTTACATTTACCTTTTTCCCGCTGTGTTCATTTATTTCCACTTCCCATGTTTCACTGTCAAGCTTGGCATCTTGTGCACTTTTATCAACCCTTCCGCAGTATATAAGTATTTTCCTCATTATTTCGGATTTCTTCAGACCTCCTACATTTTCTCCTTCAACCATTACATTCTTTTTTATGCTTTCTTCATTTGAAATCCCCGAATAAGAATTGCATGCTGAAAAAATGAAAAAACAAAGCATGAACACTGTGGACAGTACTATTATATACCTCTTCATCACCAGTTCCTCCTTTTTAGGAATGAGAGGTAGAAATATCTACCCCTTACCCCTAAAATGCCTTAATATCCTGTCATTATCCGGCTCATTGATACAAGCAAAAGAATCCCAAATCCAAAAATAATGTTAATCGCTGCCAATACGGTGTTAGTAATAATGATAACATTTCCCTTACCCTTAGATTGCCTGTTTATCAATACTCCAAATATGATACCTGCTATTGCAAACAACGGTGAAACAAACGCAGTTAACGCAGCACTAATCCATCCCAGTACAATAAATCTTCTCATACTCTGGGTAAGTACGGCTGTTCCGCCTCTTCCCGCATGAATATTGTCCTGCCTGATTATTCCTTTACTATCCATTGTAAAACTACGGTAGTTATCGGCATTTTCCTGCATGCTTTCTTTTTGCTCACCTTCAGGAGACTCTATGGTATTTGAATATTGATTATTGTTTTTCAAATTCTCATCCATAAATTCACCTCCTCATGCAATTTGTCTACAGCAGTAAAATATCAGTGCAAAAGCGTTCCTTTTTTCAGATTTGTGTTTAGACTTACAAATCTATAATTAGTGTAAGTATTAAGCAAACTTATATTCGAGAAAATAAAAGGACATAGTAGAAAAAATTTTATAAAATATTTTTTCTACTATGTCCTTTACTTAAAATGTAGTAATTATTCTGTTGTGTGGTTTAAATTACTTAGCGTGCATTCTGCACTACTTGTTTCTGCCTATATATATTTTGTTTTATGAGGCTTACAATCATCCATTGAAGTGCAAATAACAAAACCGCAACCAGTATTACAATATAATAGTGTGCTTTTGCTAAAACAATTCCGACTTCCAGCACAGTTTTTGCATATTCTACAATTGAAGTAATTCCTCCCTCAAATGCAGTGTTTGCGGATTCGAATATATTAGCGAAAGTAGGAGAATCACTAAGTGCATAAGACATAAGTTTGAATATGCTTATACCTAAAATACTGTAGATAAGCGCTGAGGCCATAAGGAATGTCAATATTGTTCCCATTCCAAGTATAAGTATCTTAATAACACTAGGCTTCTTTCTCTCTGCAAGCTCCAGATCGGCTATTTTTCCCATAACCTGAGCTTCAAATTCCAGCGGAGGTTCAATAAAAATGTCTTTTTCTATACTGCCCAAAATGCCGGACAGCTGTTCAAATTCTTCGCTGCAACTCACACACCCCTTCAGGTGTTGTTTGAATTGTGCAGTTTCAATATCATTGAGCTCTTTGTCAAAATATTTCATCATACTGTCATCATATAACCCACAGCTCATAATACCTCCTCCTTTCTTTGGGACTCCAGCTTTTCCCTTAGCATCAGCCTTGCTCTATAAAGTCTGTTCTTTATTATAGTCATCGGTTCTTTCAATATTTCGGTTATCTCTTCATATGACAAACCGTTTTGATGGAATAAAAGTATCGGTACTCTGTATTTATCAGGCAGTTCGGCTATAGCTTGCCTGATTATTTCACTTTTTTCCTTCTTTATGTACCTTGTTTCAGGAGTGTCTACACTGCTGGAAATGTCTATTACCTCGTCTATTGATACAGAATCAACCTTTTTCTTTCTAAGTATATCCAGACACAAATTGGTCGCAATCTTTACAGCCCATGTAGAAAATTTGTATTCAGGATTATATTTATCCAGTGACTTATAGATTCTTATAAATACTTCCTGCGATATATCATTTACTTCCTGCTTATCACTTATCATATTATAAACTACACTATAAATCAACTTCTTATATCTGGTGACAATTTCCGAAAATACTTCCTGTTCGCCTGATAAGCATTTTTGCACCAGTTCGAGGTCACTTGTTTCCAACGATGTTTCACCTCCCCTCATTTCCCATATATCTATTTTACGATAAATTCTGACAATTGTCTGTTGTTTTTAAAAATTTAAACTGCTTTGATTCTAAAATGTTTTCAATGTGCAAATCTTTTAAGAGCGATACTCCCAAGCTGGTCGAAAAAAATTATTAGTATTTAGCCGCAATTTGTTATATAATTTAGGTATAGGACAGCATGTATTCATTCCCTTTATAATTGGGGGATAACACATTTCATAATACGCTTATCTCTGTACAAATTTACCATGGCAGGTTTATGCAATTTAAAATATAATTATTTATTAAGTATATATTTTAGAATAACAATACAATGTTTCAATCAGATAATTGCTTAATTAGTATTTCCAGTACGAAAATTAAAAATCTGCGCGGTTGGCTTTGTGAGTTTTTGGAAGAGAAAAATGCCAGCTATAACCTATAAGCTTAATAGGCGGGTAGAATATGATAGTTAAGAATACTGCAAGTAATACTATAATATCTGTCAATTGTAAAACTGCCAATACATTCATAAGCAGATTCGCGGGCTTGATGGGAAAAGCGAGCCTACCCGAAGGCGAAGGTTTATTGATAATGCCATGTAATTCTATACATATGTTTTTTATGAAGTTTTCTCTGGATATAGTTTTTATAGATAAAGACAATATAGTAATTCACCTTATCAAAGGCATCAAACCCTGGCGTGTATCGAAGATAGTAAAAAGAGCTTATTGTGCACTTGAACTGCCATGTGGAACTATCAGTAGAACAGAAATGAAAGTGGGTGACAGACTGACTTTTAGCAAACTGTCTTCAGAACAAAATCTTATAGAAGTATAAAATTTTTCAGTTAAAAAGGTATTTTATGTATTTCGTCGAATACAAAAGTATACATTGCTATGATGGAGGTATGCCGTTATGAAATTTAGCTTGGATAAAATCCCGAAACCAAAGCTTCCCAAACTTCCGAAGTCTTATACAAAACTAAATATGGAAGCGATAAATAGTTTTTTGGATAAACTTTCAGATTTAGGAAAAGTATTAAGAAATACAAGGATACAGACGAGGCTTATTGTGTCATTCCTTGTACTGTCTCTTCTGCCATTATTCATAGTAGGCTTATTCTCCTACAGAAGATCCAGCAGTGCCATAGAAGAAAAGATAGATAAGTATTCCAATCAAATAATGAGTCAGATAGGCACAAACGTTAATACAAAGATTAACAAATACAAGGATGCCATACTCGAATTTTCTACTTCCAAAACCTTATCCGACAGTTTGACCGGCATAGAAAACGCAGATGCCTATGATAAGATTGTAAAACTAAATGCTATACAAGAGCTGTATATGTCAAAGTTTTTTACTACCAATAACGAAATAATGTCAATCTGTATATATATAAATAACGAGCTTTCTTCCCAACACGGCAGTCCCTATTTTACAACAGATGAGAAATCCCTGAAAAAGCTGATAGAAACCGCAACTGAAGCTAAAGGGAAACTTACCTGGAATTACACTTATGATTCAAACAAAAATGCACACCTTGTATTATCAAAGCGGCTAGTATCTATAACTACCGGCGAATCACTCGGTTTTGTTTTTGCTGAGTTAGCTCCCAAAGTTATCACCGGTATTTTTGAGAAGGTAGATATCGGCACAGGAGCAAACATTTATGTGCTGGATTCCGCCGGGAATGTAATACTTGAGCCTGCAAAGAAGGCTTCAGAAGCTGATTTGAAAGAAGGCTCCATAATCAGTAAAGTAAAGGCTAATGCTAACAAATCCTTTTCCTTAAATATAAACGGCAAAAAGTGTATGATAACTTCAAAGCAGCTTGATGAAAGTACCGGCTGGTATATAGTAGGTGCCGTACCTTATTCCTTTCTGAATGCCGAATCCAGAAGTATCGGGGGGCTTATACTTATTTCCTTTATAGTATGTGTACTTATCGCTGTCATACTTTCTTATGTGATAACGCAAAGTATATCCGCACCTCTAAGCAAGCTTGGAAGACTCATGAAAGAAGCCAAAAGCGGAGATCTTACAATAAACATAAATGATAGTGGAAGGGATGAAATCGGCCAGTTAGTCACCAATTTTGATGACATGGTTTCAAATATAAGGATCCTTATTTCAAAAGTTCACAGCTCTACACTTAGCGTTATCGATAATGCCCAAAAGATAGCTGCTTCATCAGAACACAGTTATGCGTCCTCAGAGCAGGTTTCCAATACTATACAGGAAATAGCCAAAGGTGCTTCGGAGCAAGCCTCAGAAATAGCTCAGGGTATGAACTATATGAACAGGCTGTCTGATGACATAAATAAAGTAGGTAACGATACAAATAATGTACTCGATGTTGTGAATAATACTAAAAAGCTTAGTGAAAAAGCTTTATCAGCAGTAAAAGCCTTAAATGATAAAACAATGCAAACCAGTGAGGTGACAAATAGGATTGTAAATGATATAAACAACCTGAACTTTGATATGAGGGAGATCAAAAAAATAGTAAAAGTTATAGTTAATATCGCAGAGCAGACGAATTTACTCTCTTTAAATGCTTCAATAGAAGCTGCCAGAGCAGGGGCAGCAGGTAAAGGCTTTGCTGTTGTTGCAGATGAAGTAAAAAAGCTTGCAGACCAATCAAAAGATGCATCCATAATGATAAATAATATTCTGAATACTATTCAACAGAAAACAGAGGTTACAACGGAGGCTGCAAATACAGCCGGTTCCATTATCACCCAGCAAATGGACGCAGTGCAGGAAACAGATCATGCTTTCAAAACAATACTTTGCGCGATGGAAGGCATCTCCGAGCAAATAGACCATATGGAGATGTCCGTTAAAGAAATTATAGCCTCCAAGGAAAAAACCCTCAGTGTCATAGAAAATGTTTCGGCGGTATCCCAGCAGGCTGCAGCAACTTCTGAAGAGGTATCGGCCAGCACAGAGGAACAAATGGAAGATGCAGAGGAGTTGTCCAACTTTGCAAAAGACTTGAACAGGATGGCACAGGAGCTTGATGGTTCCATATCTCAGTTTAAGATATAGCCCGATAAAAAAAGAGCACTTCACGACGAAGTGCTCTTTTACTTTATCCTACTAGACTTACTGATCCCCTTATTGTTCACTGCCTGCTGATTTACCGAAGCCTACAACTGTCTTTGCAAAACGTCTCAATTTCTCATAAACCTTATAGTTTATACTATCTTCCGCATATGTACCGTCTTCTTTCTTATCCCCTGCTTCCACGCCTGTAAGTATTTCTATTCCCTCATCTATCGTTTTCACAGGATATATATGAAACATACCTGCTTTGACTGCGTCTACCACCTCATCGTTTAGTACAAGGTTTTTAGTATTCTGATGAGGAATTATAACTCCCTGGTCCCCAGTTAGCCCTCTCAGCTTGCAAAGCTCGAAAAATCCTTCGATTTTATTGGTGGCTCCCCCGATCGGCTGAATCTCGCCCTTTTGATTAACAGAACCTGTTACAGCTATGCTTTGCTTAATAGGCACTTCTGCAAGGCTGGATAGCATTGCGTATAATTCTGCACTGGAAGCACTGTCTCCATCAACCCCGCTGTAAAGCTGCTCAAAGCATAAGCTTCCCGATAATGACAGGGGTATCTCCTGGGCATACTTCTGACCGATATAGCCACTCAGAATAAGCACTCCCTTAGTATGAGAAGTACCGCTCATCTCTACCTCTCTCTCTATATTAACAATACCGCTTTCCCCCATATAGGTGTTTGCAGTTATCCTTGAAGGTTTTCCAAAAACATAATCGCCCATGTCAAGTATAGTCAATCCATTTATCTGACCTATAACCTCACCGCTGGTATCAATCATGATTGTTCCATCTTCCAGCAGCTCGAGCAGCTTTTTATCATATTTGTTTGAACGGTTTCCCTTTTCTATGAAAGCTTTCTTAACATGCTCCTTTGTGACAACAGTACTTCCTTCTATTTCCGCCCACGCACAAGATTCACATAATATCTCTACAAGATCATTGAAGCGTGTGGAGAGCTTGCTTTGATCTTCTACCAACCTTGAGCTATACTCCACAACCTTTGCAAATCCGGTCCTGTCAAAATGCAAAGTATCTTCTCTATTACAGAACGAACTGACGAACTGGGCAAGCCTCATCACATTCTCTTCATTCCTATCCATTTCTTCATCAAAGTCTACTTTTATTTTAAACAGCTTTTTAAAGTCTTCATCATATTCATACATGAGCTGATAGAGGTATTCACTTCCTACCAGTAGTACTTTTATATTTACCGGAATGGGTTCAGGTTTAAGGGCCGATACTGCTACCAGTCCCATTTGCTCCTTCATATTCTCAATACTTATCTGTTTTGTTTTCAGTACCCTTTTTAGCGACTCCCATGATTGTACGTTATTTATTACATCCTTGGCCTGTAAAATCAGATAACCGCCATTAGCCTGATGAAACAATCCGCCTTTTATCATTGTGAAGTCTGTAGTCATAGTACCAAATTCATTTTCATACTCAAGTTTTCCCAATAGATTGTAGAAGGTGGGATTGAAATCTGTAATTAATGGTGCCCCTTTAAGCTCGCTGTTGTCTACCAGCAGATTCACCTTGTATTTGTCTGTAGCTGATTCTGTATTACTTTTTACCCAGGGGATTATTACCTGCTGCTGTTCGTCATCAGCCTCTTCTTCTCTGAAATCACTAAGGTTTGACAGTATATCCTCCTGCATCTTTTCCAGATAGGTGTTTATCTTCTCATAAGTGCTGTATTTCTCCTTAAGATCATTTATGTGCATGCCTACAGCAAAAAGTGCAATTTTATTCTCCCACTCGGCAACTCTCTCCTCAGCTTCCTTCTCAATATTTCTCAGTTTACGGATAATCTCCATGGTCTCCCGTTGAATTATACTGGATTTCTCACTTAACTCCTGCTTCAACTGTTCATCAAGTTCTCCGTATTCTTGTTCACTTAAAGTTTTCCCCTCAATAACCGGGAGGAAATATATGCCTGCGTTGGTTGTCTTAACCTTAAAACCCTGCTTTTCCGCATCCTCATTAAGCTTTTCTATAAGAACATCCCTTTTGCTCTCGTACTCTTTTTCTATGGAGGATTTTTCAGTCTCATAATCCTCACTGTCAAAAGCTTTCGTTATTTCCTGCTTAAGTATTTTAATAAATTCGTCCATGTCTTTTTGAAAGACTTTGCCCATTCCGGCTGGAAGATTTATTGCAGTAGGCTGGTTGGGTTTATCAAAATTATAGACATAGCACCAGTCATCAGGCACTTTTTCAGTTGCCGCTATCTTTTTTATGTAGTTTTGAGCATAACTTGTTTTACCTGTCCCCGTGGCTCCGGACAGATATAGGTTATATCCGCGGATTTTTATCTTAAGCCCGAATTCCATAGCTTTAACTGCCCGTTCCTGGCCAATAATCTCATGCAACGGTTCAACTTCTGAAGTATCGCTGAAGGAAAACATACTTGGGTCACATTCATTCCTGAGCATGTAATATGGTAATTCTTTAACACTTGCTTTTGACATGTGGAGCCCCCCTTTTGATCGATCGGCAATTAAGGATAAACTCAATTGGCAATTTTTCTTATACTTATTAATATTGATTTTTGACTCTGAAATTGACTTGTTTCACATAATAAAGTTAGAGAAATACTAATAAAAATGGTCGAAAAAAGAATAATTATTTTAGTATATTCTACTTACTTCAATAAAAATCCTTTTTACAATATGCTTTTTGTAGAAATATAAATAGTAAAATCACACAATTTAAGTCCAGGTCAATTTATATCGTTTTTCCACATAATAATGGCATCTTCCCCATTATCCGCATAATAGCCCTTCCTGCAGCCGGATTCGACAAATCCGTACTTACTATAGAGCCTCTGGGCTGCAATATTACTTTTTCTGACTTCAAGAGTCATACTAACTATACCTTCGCCACTGGCTAGCTCAACCAACCTTTCAACAAGAGCTGCACCTATGCCGCTGCCTCTAAACTCAGGATGTACCGCCACATTAGTAATATGACCTTCATCACAGACTTTCCACATACCCGCATAACCTACTGCTTTTCCATCTATCAACGCAGTAACATATCTTGCAAACTTGTTGTTTGTAACCTCTTCAACAAAAGCATTTCTTGACCAGGGTATCCTAAAACTCAAGTTTTCTACTATCATTACATCATCAATATGTTCTTCTGTCATTTTCTTAATCAATATCCGGCTGTACATAATTCAATCCACCTGACATCTTTTTTCCAGTTCACGCTCTGCCTGGGACTTCCTCAGATAATACGGAACCATCTCAAAGCAGCTTTCCATCTCTCCCCTCCGTGCTTTCAGCAGTGCAACATAAGCTACCGAAGACGCCTTCTGCAGCAGCAGATTGGCCGGTGCCATCTCACAAAAATCCTTCAGCTCGCTCTTGAGATGTTCTCCATGAATTTCTACGGCATCTCCGGCAAATATGACTTTCCTATGTTTATCCCTTACCATTTCAATGAGTTCGGATATATGAACTCCCACATAATCCGAAATTCTCTCATGCCCCCCGTCGCCCCGCCTGTACAGTGCTGTATATACCTGACTATTCCTTGCATCCATAATCGGGCATACAAGTGATTCACACACTGGTATATTATATGCAATTGCATCGAGGGTCGGTACGCTTATAACAGGCTTTTGAACTGCGTATGCAACAGCTTTAACCGCTGTTACTCCGATTCTCAGTCCCGTAAAGGACCCAGGCCCGCTTGAAGCCGCATATATATCAATATTTTCAGGAAGCAGCTCCAGACTGCTCATTAGTTCTTTAATCATAGGCATAAGCTTTTGTGAGTGCGTTTTCTTATGATTTATAGAATACTCACCCAGAAGCTTCTCATTATCCATAACTGCTACTGCCGCTACAGATGACGAAGTATCTACCGCCAGTATCTTCATATTTTCTATACTCCTTACAATGTAGGTCTTATCCTTTTTTTCAGCATTCTCAAACTCTATTTGTTAGGACCTGCCAACTGGTTTTCATATTCCTTATACCTGTCTCCGATAAACTGCATACTTATTATCCTTACATCTTGCCCGTTGGAAATGTCCTTATTGATATTCACCCTTATATTCTCTTCCGGTATGATATCTCTTACCAGGTCAGACCACTCTACTACCACTACACCCTCTCCGCTGAGGTATTCTTCAAAGCCGATATCAAACATCTCCTCCGGATCGGATATTCTATACACATCGAAGTGGTATAGGGGAATATCCGCGTCATATTCATTCACTATGGTAAAGGTAGGACTTGTTATGTATCTTTTAATTCCTAATGCCTCAGCTATTCCGTTGGTAAAAGCGGTCTTACCTGCTCCCAGATCACCATTCAGGCATATAACATCCCCCGGCCTCAGCAGTTTTCCAAGCTCACTTGCAACTGCCACGGTCTCCATAGATGAACATGTTCTGAATACCTTCATGCGTATCTCCCTTTCTACTCCCCACATTCCTTTTGATAAACAACATTTCCGTTTATTATGGTAGAAATCACCCTGGATTTCAGTTCAAAAGGATGCCCGCTGAATATTACCATATCCGCATCCTTACCAACCTCCAAGCTCCCTACCCTGTCAGCTATCCCTGTGATTTCAGCTGCATTTATCGTAATGGCTTTCAAAGCATACTCTTCATCCATTCCCTCTTTTACCGCCATAGCTGCGCATAATCCAAGGTATTGTACCGGTATGCAAGGGTGATCCGTCATTATTGCCAGCTTTATACCAGCCTTTGAAAGAATGCCCGGTGCTTTTATGCTCTGGTTTTTCAGCTCAATTTTTGAACGATCCGTAAGAAGAGGCCCAACTATAGCCGATATACCTTCTTCCTTCAAAATATCCTGAATCAGATATCCTTCCGTACAGTGTTCAATCGTGATGTTCACATCAAATTCCTTTGCTATCCTGATAGCTGTAAGTATATCATCTGCTCTGTGAGCATGAGCTTTAAGAGGAATCTCTTTCTTGATAACTCTCATCAGTGCGTCAAGCTTCATGTCATAATCCGGCTTCTCATTTTCCTCACTGTTGTCTTCATATTTCTCTATCTGCTCTTTATATTCTTTTGCCTTCATCAGATTTTCCCTGAGTAAAGCTGCTGTAGCCATTCTTGTCATGGGCATCTGTCTTTTTTCATTGTAAACCGTTTTAGGATTTTCACCAAAAGCAACCTTCATAGCAACGGGTTCTTTCAGTATCATTTCTTCAATACGCCTTCCGTATGTTTTCAAAGCAGCAAACTGTCCACCTATTACATTAGCACTGCCAGGACCGGTAACGACAGTAGTAACTCCGCCTTCCCTCGCCTCTGTAAAAGCACGGTCAGCGTGGTACACCCCATCAATAGCCCTCAATTGTGGTGTGATAGGATCTGTAGATTCGTTGCCGTCATCACCCTCAAAACCTACAGAGTCTTCCCATATACCTATATGGCAATGTGCATCTATAAATCCGGGTAAAACATATCCCCCTTCGGCGTCTACTACTATAATACCGGATTTTCCCTCAATCCTTTTCTCTATCTTATCCTTATTCTCAGTTATTTCGATTATTTTCCCCTCATCAGCTAATATATATCCTTTATCAAGACTTTTACCGGCCATTGTAAGGATTTTTCCGTTTTTTACTAACAGCATTCGGACCTCCATATATAATAATTAACCATATTTTATTATAACACTCAGATAAATACAACAAAAAAGAGCACTGAAAGTGCTCTCTGTTGTATTCCTGTATCTGATATTATCTCTTTGAGAACTGTGGTGCCCTTCTCGCTTTTTTGAGACCGTATTTCTTTCTTTCCTTCATTCTTGGGTCTCTGGTAAGGAAACCAGCCTTCTTCAAAACTGCTCTGAGTTCTTCATCAGCTTTCAGCAATGCTCTTGCGATACCGTGCCTTATAGCACCGGCTTGACCGGTAAATCCTCCGCCTACAACCTTACAAATAACATCAAATTTACTTGCAGTATCTGTAAGCACTAAAGGCTGCTTAACTATAACCTTAAGAGTTTCCAATCCGAAATACTCGTTTAAGTTTTTATCATTTATCATGACTCTTCCATCTCCTGGAACAAGTCTAACTCTTGCAACAGATTTTTTCCTTCTACCAGTTCCGTAAAATTGAACTTTTGCCATTGGTTATTCTTCCTCCCCTCATCCTAGATACTGAGTTCCAATACTTCAGGTTTTTGCGCCTGGTGCTCATGTTCAGTTCCTTTGTATACCTTAAGCTTTCTGAACATCGCCCTTCCAAGACTGTTCTTTGGCAGCATGCCCTTTATAGCAAGTTCTACTGCCTTCTCAGGTTTTGTAGCTATGAAATGACGGTATTTGATTTCCTTCATTCCACCCGGGTGCCCTGAATAATGTCTGTAAATCTTCTGATCTAATTTTTTACCGGTAAGAACAACCTTTTCAGCATTTAAAACTATTACAAAATCACCTGTATCTACGTGAGGTGTGTAAGTCGGTTTATTCTTTCCTCTTAAAATTTTGGCAACTTCACTTGCCAGTCTACCCAATGGTTTGCCTTCTGCATCGACAATATACCATTTTCTTTTAACTTCTTCGGCTTTAGCCATAAAAGTTTTCATCGAATTCCTAACCTCCTCGAACTACTGCTTCTGCTTAATTTATAAAAATTTAATAATTTCAGTTCAATAGTTTTCACCTGAACCAAATTTTTGTCGCTTTAACATTGTAATATAGTTACCTTCAACATGTCAAGTATATTTTTCGATGATTTTAATTTATCTCCCCCTATCTCTATATTTTACGCTCAATATATATATTTCTCGTGTATAATCGTCCGTCATTTCATTTTTTACAATAAGAGTATACAGCCTAATTCTAATAATACCGCTATAAAAAGGTTTCGGATCATTGGGAGCTCTTATCTAATAATGTACTTCAACAAGATATAGTCCATGGGCCGGCGCTGTTTTCCCGGCTTTCCTCCTGTCTCCCCCCCGTATGATTGCCGGAATATCATCTGCATTAATTTTGCCAAGGCCTACATAAACCAGAGTGCCCGCAATTATTCTTACCATATTGTAGAGGAATCCGTCACCCTGGATTTCAAATTCAATTAACTCCCCATTGCTTCGTAGTGATACATCTGTTATTGTCCTTTCATTAGATTTCACACTGCTGCCTGTGGCTTTAAAGGCAGAAAAGTCATGCTTGCCCAGGAAGTGCCGTGAAGCTCTGTCCATAGCTTTTATATCCAGTCCGCCCGGGACAAAGAACGCTCTATTTCTCATCAATGCCGATGGAACAGTAGAATTGCATATTAAATACCTGTACTTCTTCCCCTTGGAAGAAAACCTTGAATGGAATTCCTCTTCAACTTCTTCCGCGTCTCTTACCACTACATCATCAGGCAAGGCACTGTTTAGGGCAAGAGGAAATTTATTAACCGGTATCCTGGATTCCGTGAAGAAATTAGCTACCTGGCCATAAGCGTGAACACCTGTATCCGTCCTGCTTGAACCAGTCAGATTAACCTCTTCTCCGGTTATCCTTCTTACAGCTTTTATCACTGTATCCTGTACCGTCACTGCATTCTGCTGGCTCTGCCACCCATGATAATTGGTTCCGTCATATTCTATTGTAAGTTTGATGTTTCGCATGCTATCCCACCTTACTACTCTTTTGTGTAAACCCGAAGAATATTTTATTTCCTTAAAGTATCCAATTTACCAGTCTAACTCAGTTGTGACATTTTGATAATTTTATGTATAAAACACATAACTTAATCTGTTATGCTAGTTTACTTAATTAGTATAGCATCTATTCTACAAAGACTATGTCTTGAAAATAGCTCATAATAATAGGCGGAGAATCTCTCCCCGCCCCATAAATGTGATGTTTAAGCAGCAAATCTGCCGGCAGAATCAGTTGAGCAGTGCAGCAATCGCCGTACCTATAAGGTTCCCGTTTTCAGCCTTTACAAATTCACAATAGATATTTTTGGTTTCATTCATATATGTTTTTACATAGTGTTCCAGCTTGCCTTTAAACAATTTTGATTTATAAAAGGTAGATCCATCAGCCGTAATACATACCGGAGCGCAAGGGTTAGTGCCCTTTCCTGTCTTGAGGATTGTAGCTGCAAGGTTAAAGGTGACAAATTTTGCCGCTCTCTCAAATATTGCATCAACCAGATTGAATAATACCAGTCTATCTTCTTCATTACCGGAAGCCGCACAGCATGCAGCCAAAATATTATCTGCATAAGGATAATACAGAAAGTCATCGATTTCCTTCGAGGATAGTATTTTTACTTCCTTAAGTTTTTCTTTGAATTCCCCCGAAAAGAGTTTTTCTTCAGCTGCCTTCCTGATGACTGCAAGTACTAGTCCACCTTGATATGCACCTGAAATTGCCTTTTCAAAAGCATACTCCCCTGGGTTGACGGTTCCACTGTCAAACTCGGCATCAATTCTACCTCTTGGCACTTTTTTATAGCCACCGGATTCTACATTGATAAGCATTGAACCTTCTGATGTTTTAA
Organism: Clostridia bacterium; assembly: GCA_026414765.1. NCBI lineage: Bacteria > Bacillati > Bacillota > Clostridia > Clostridia bacterium. The sequence goes on from JAOAIJ010000040.1 coordinate 40,907, forward strand.
GTTCCTCCACCTTTCCGATGTTACAGTTTTTTTCTATGTAGCAGGTATTTGTTCCTGTTCCGAGGATGAACCCGATATAGCTGTCAAACACCCTGTTTGGAAAAGATGCTTTGCCGCCCAGCAAAGTAGCTACAGTATCATTAAGCAGCACTATGCTTTTTTTATTGTCATAGCCATGCTGTCCTACAGCTTTCAACAGGTTTTCGCCTATCATCTCACCTTCAACCCCACGGACTTTTACTTCCTTGCTGAAATTCATCAGACGTCCGTCCTTATTTGGAAGTGTTTCGGCAGGATAAGAAAAACAGAAGCCGATTTTCCTGCTTTTATCTATTACAGGCAGCAAGTATTTTGCCATCGTGTCAAAAAACTCATCCTTATTCAGTTCACCCTTGGTCCCCGGCATAGGATATACATTAAAATCCTCGATAACCGCGTTTTTATCCTCATCAAAATGTACGACACATACCCTGAAGTTCGTACCCCCGGCATCAATTACAATAACAGGCTCGTTGACAGGAATTTCCTTATCCATACTTATATATGTAGGAATCATCCTTAAAGAGCTGTTTGCTGAATCAAGCCCCTTTTGCATTTCTTCCATAAACATTTCACAGTTTTTTTCAAGGTCGACAGTTGAAAAATCCATCTCATACTTTTTTAAAAAAACACTCACTTTTTCTCTTACGTTATTCATAAATATCCCCCACAAATATATTTATATTTAAACTTTTTTGTTTAAAAATCGTATTAGTCCATATCAATATATATATTCCAGCTTACGGATCCCAGGCTGTTATCTCGAAAGCTCAATAAAATCAACTTCCGAAAAACCAATATGAATATTATACTTTATTTTAAAGATATATTCCAGTATCTTAGAGCACAGTGGGGATATTTTTACCAAATGATTTGGTATACTACTGCCCTCAAAAGAAAATCATAGTATGCGGGCAAATGTATACACTTTTCTCTTGTCCCTACCTTTCACTACTGTAAGGATGCAAAACACAACCATAATAGTTAATTCCTTCAAAGGCACCACAAATTCAAGACCTGCCAGAAAAGAGAAAATAAATGCTGCAGCGAATGCAAGTATGAAAGCTGCCGATATGGCTTTTACAGATTCCGTCACATAACTGCCGGAAAGCTTTATCAGACGAACGCCCGAAACAAACGAGAAACATGCGGGAACTGCAAAAAACAATAATATTACATTTATCTTCAATGCATTGATAAAATTATGTTCAAGCCATGTTGGAAAATATCCCGAAGAGGCATTTGAATTGTTTATTGCTTCAATGACTTTATCGGCATAAAAGCCGAAATCAAAAACATTATTCAGGGGAATGTATTCAGTGGGGATATAAATCCCGGTCTTTACTGCTGCAATCAGCAATGCAGCACTAATGCCAAATACAGCAGCACCGGAAATTATGCTGCAAATATAAAGTATGTTTCTTCTAATGAACCCTATAAAATAATGATCCTTTTTCCTGCTTCTCAGTACAGCAAAATTGTACTTAAGATAGTTTATCAACTCAGACGCCAGCATCAAAACGCACCATACCCCGACAGCAAGAATAAATACACTTTCCAGCTGTGATACCATCGCAGAAGCACCGTAATAATCTTTTATATTATACAAGTCGGGCTGGACAAGTAATTTCTCACCAAGAAACTTTTTAACTTCATTTCCTCTTGAACCTGTGTTTTCAAATGATGCATCCTTGAGGTACATGGTATCTACACGCAAGTTTTCATAATTTTTCCGGCTTGTAAAAGGAACATATACCCTTTCAGCCCCATCTGAGCCAAGTATGGCAAATATGCCACTGTTTTCTTTGTATAAACCTACTATCTTATATGTCTCTCCGAATAATTCCAGTTCATTCCCTACTGCATCTAAGCCCGCAAAGAGTCTGACTGCAAGCTTCTCGCTTATTAAGACAATATTTGACCCTCTAATTAATGCATCTGCAGAAAAATATGACCCTCTGGTAACCTTGATACCGGAAAAATTCATATATCCACTGTCAGTCAGTTTAGTCTTTACCGGAAGCGTGATATCTCCTTTTACAAGAAATGAATCAACCTCTGTTGATACCGATACAGCTCCATTCTTGAAAAAGCCGGAAGCTTTACTCAGGCTTTTATACCCGATATGCCTTGTCTCATCATACTCCGTCATGCTTTTTATATTAACCTCTATTCTTTTCGTATAAATACCTGCCACTGATATGAAGGAAACACCTATACCGTTCATAACAATCAGAATGAAGAGCAGCACAGCCAAAGACCTGAATATCTTGAAGGAAGAATACCGCTTCAACTTATCAGCATTGCCCAATAATATCACCTCAACTTTACCTGCGCCTTATCAACAAGTTCTTTCGACCAATAGCTTACAACACGGCTCTCGGTATCTATTACACCTGATATGGCCGCATCGAAATCATCGGTTTCCTCAACTCTGACGTATATCATCTCTACGTAATGTTCTTCTCCCAAAGCACCCCCGCGCTCCTTCAGCACAAACACAGCATCCTTTCCGGATTGTTTTACTACGCTGTTTTTAGGTACAATCAGCCTGTATTCCCTGCTTTTTTTAGTGATATTGACTTCCACTTCCTGTCCGTCTTTGAGGTTTCCTTTATCATTTTTTACCCTAGAAATAAAGATATACATATCTTCATTTGACAGGTACCGCTTTTCAGTTATTTTCCCATCAAACGTAAAATGAGAATCATCCTTCAGTTCAAAATCCGCCCTCCCGCCTTCCTTAAGCTCTTTTGACTTGTTAGCATTTAGTTTCCATTGTATGGTAATCTCTGAGCTTTTTCCGGTTATCTCAAAAAGCACCTGTCCGGAGCTGCTTGTTGCACCTTTTTCAGTTGAGATGGTTTTGACGAAACCATCTATAGGCGATCTGATGATTCCATCTTTGGGGAGCTTGCTTTGTAGATTGGCAAACTCAAGATTCTTCAGCTGTAATTCCGCCTCCTTCTCATTTATATATCTTTGGTATTCATTTGAATTTCTTATTATTTCATCCTTTTTATTTTCAAGCTCTTTTTGTACAGTCTCATACTCAAGCTTTGCCTTCTCAAGTTTTTCCTCAGCCTCGCCAACACTTTTTCTTGATTCTGCACCACTTTCATAAAGAGTTGTAGCGGTTTCCAGCTCTCTTTCTGCTTTTGCTGCATCTTTCCCGGCCTGTGTTATTTTTCTCTCATATGTTTCTAAATCTACGCTTTGAAAATTCTCCCTGTATTTTTGCAGCTCATTTTCCAGCTTGATAATATCAAGCTCCTTTCTCTTAACATCCAGCTTGACATCACCTACCTCAACTCTTGCCAATTCCTCACCTTTTTTTACTGTACTTCCTTCTTTAATCCTTACGTTTGTTACTCGCCAGTCCCCATAAGCAAATATTTTTTCGGTGCTTTCCACCCTGACCTCCCCTTTAGCCCTGATCTCAGTTTGCAGAATACCGCTTCTGGGGCTGCCGCATTCTACCTCAGGCAGGAGGAAATTATTTATTGTCTTGGAAAAGAATGTGAGGATAATCACTATTATAATGAATATTGCTGAAAAGCCTCTTATTAGTCTCTTCCTCGGTTTCATACCTGTTGTGATGTTAGCGTTTTCCATCTTATTAACCTCCGGCACATATAAGTAAACATGTATTCAGTTCAGTGTTTTGTTGTAAATAATCCTATTTGATTCCGGAAAGCTGGATACCCTCTATAAGAAAATCTTCACCATACAGAAAAACCAGCAGTGCAGGAATCATATATAATAGCCCGCATGCAAAAGCAATGCCGATATCTTCACTATTGATCCTGGACAAAAAAACAGATAGTGGATGCATATTTACATTCTTCAGGAATATCAGTGGCTGTTCTACCATATTCCAATTGTCAATAAATACAAGAATTGCAAGAGAAGCCAAAGCTCCTTTGCACTGAGGGAGCATCACTCCGGTAAAAGTCCGGAAATACCCTGCTCCGTCGATTTTAGCCGCTTCACAATAATGATTAGGTATATACATCATAAATTGCCTTAATAAAAATACACCGAATGTAGAAAACACCCCGGGCATTATCACTGCCGCATAAGTCCCAAGCATATCCAACTGTTTAAGCATAATGTAGTTCGGAACCAGTGTAACCTGGAAGGGCATCATCATCACAATTATATAGAGAAAAAATATTTTATCCCTGAACGGAAAGCTCAATTTGCTGAAAGCGTACGCAGCCATGGATGAAACTATAATCTGTCCGATTATTATAGGAATGGTAATGATTACAGAATTCCAGAACATTATAAGAAACTTTGGCTTTCTGAGCAGTACGTTGTAGTACTGCATAAAACTTACACTCTCAGGAATAAGCTTAAAACTGACAGTATCCTGCCTTTTATTCTGTATATCACCATTATCAGCTACAGTATTATATGTTTCGGCTACTTCCTTACTGTCCATAAATGAGTTGGTAAGCATATATGCTACCGGAAATAGCAGCACTACTGATACTGAAAACAGAATCACGTACCTGCATATATTTCCGATCCCGCCCCGCATTCCAAGTGTTTTGATGCTCATCCGATATTCCTCCCGAATCTTGACTCCATTTTAAAGAGAAAAGATACTAAAAAGGCTATTACAACAGTCAGAATGAATGCAGCAGTAGTAAGTTTCTGATATGACAAATTGAAGAAGTTATTGTTCATAAAATGCTGGAGCAGATAAATGTGCATATCGGGATAGCTGCCCGCCAAAAGGTATGCTTCACGGAAAACCTTAAAAGAGTTTATGATTGATATTATGAATACAAAAAATGCTGTAGGGGCCAAAAACGGAATCGTTATGCTTGTCATGCACCTGAACCTGCCTGCACCATCCATGCGTGCTGCTTCGTAATATTCCGCAGGTATATTGGCAAGACCTGCAAGAAATAAAACAACATTATATCCGCAGTTTTTCCATATGTATAACATAACAAGCACAACCACCGACCACCGGGTTCTCATCCAATCAACAGGCCCTATTCCGAAGAAAGCTGCAATTCCGCTTAAAGCTCCATTCTCATCAAACATGATCTGCCATACTAATATTACAGATGCAACAGGTAAAACCAGCGGAAGTATAAAAAAACTTCTGAAATATGATACCCCTTTTATCTTTCCATTAAGGAGGAGCGCAAAGAAGAATGATAACAGAATAATCAAGGGAACACTGATTGCGTTGAATATCAAAGTATTCTTTGATGCCAGGAGAAAAGAGCCGCTGTTAAGCAGCTCTTTAAAATTGTCCAGACCGGCAAACTCAGATCCTCCTATTCCTCTTGTGAAGCAATAATACAAGCTTATGACAAAAGGTATCATAAAGAACAGGCTGAAACCTAAAAGGCTTGGTACGGCAAAGAGATATCCTGCTGCTGCTTCCCTTGTCTTCAGTCTGATCACGCCTCTATCCTCTGAAAGTATATTCTTTTTCATATCTTCCTCACTATTCATTCAAAAATAGCATAACCTTGTCATCCATTTCCCTGGCAGCCTGCTCTGCAGTCTTTTTTACCGCAAGGTAGTCATTAAGTGTCTCGTTTACTATTTTACCGATCTGACTGTCATGAGCCATTCTTATTTCAGCTCTTTCAACCAAGCTGCTTATACGGTCTGTAAGATTTTTTGTCAGCGGTATTGACTTGAATGAACCTGAACCATAGTTGTACTCCATTCCTTTTGCCTTATCACTTGAATAATATTCTGCATCCTCAATATAGGCTTTCAGGTTTACTGGATATCCAATAGTAATATTGGGATTTCCATGGCTATCGAGAGTTTTCTGAAGATCTTTTGACAATAACAGTTTCACGAATTCAAATGCTGACTTTTTGTCTTTACATTTTGAGTTTATAGCTACAAGATCCGATATTTCGGGTGTTACACTCTTTACACCGGTACATGTAGGCATCGCCAACAGTTCCATATCTTCTCCGAGCACCGATTTGTACAGAGAATTGGAGGACATTAACCTCTCAGGTGAACCAAGCCCGCGCTCGGTTATCATGACTGCTGCATTATTGCCTAACAAACCGGCAGGAGTGCTGTATTTCTGATAATCCTCATCTGTTCCGATAGCTTTTTCAATATCTTTATAAACCTTTAGTAAGCCTATAAATTCCTTGCTTGAGAAATAAGACTTTTTATTTTTATAATCTACCAATTCAATTTCACAGTTCTTAAGGATATTTTTGAAGCTAAAATTAGAATCAAAAAACTTCTTTGTGGGGTTTTTTTTCAAAAACTGCCTTACATATTCCCCCAGAGTGTTCCAGGTCCAGTTCCCCTCTTCAATTTTTATGTTGTTTTTTTCAAGTATTTTCTTCGAAGTAGCAAACATATCAATATCATATCTTAAGGGAATAAAATATCTTTTACCTTCAATATTACCTGCATTAAGTACCTTTTCGTTGTAATCCGATAAGTTAAAACCCTTATCCCCTTTAATCAATTCATTCATATCACAGAATGCTCCACTGGAGAGGGTTTTACGTAATGAATTGAAAAAGTCGGGTTTGAAAATAACTACATCAGGCCCCTCTCCAGCCATAACTTCCGTCGCCAGCGTATTTCTGTATTCTTCATACTGGCTAAATGAAAATGATTTTGCATCTATATAAACATCAGGATACTTTTCATTAAATTCCCTTACGGTATTGGTAACAAACATCTGGAAGTCAACATAATAAAGTTTAAGGCTGGATGATGCTTTAGTGCCTTCAGCAGCTTTCACCTTATTCTTTGCCTCTTCATTAATTTCTGTCTTTAGTTCTGATTTTAAATAGCTGTTTATCCTTTCACGGATTCTATCAACTGCTTCACTTGCCTTAATATTCTCTTTTATAAACTTCTGAAGTTCTTCCCTGATTATATTGAAGGCTTCATTATCGATATACCTGCTTTCTTGCATACCGTCAACCAAAGCATCCAACTGTTCAATTAGCTTCTTTATTGTTACATCAGTCTTACAACCACCACCTCTGCCCGGGTTAAAACTCATATTATCCCCTGAAGGCCCGTCAATACATTCTTTTTTCAGTTTTTCATAAGCTTCCTTATTCACCGGTATACCAGAAGCAAAATCATTACCCTGGAATTCGTTGGATAGCATAAGTTTGATAAAATCAAAAGCCGCCTTTTTGTTCTTACACTTTTCATTTATTGCAGCAACAACACTGATATCCGCTGTGACATGCTTTTTACCGTCTAAAGAAGGGATAGGATACAAAACAGGGTCTACTTCGGATTTAAAACTGGAATAATTCTGCCATAAGTTTTTGGGGCCTGTAACCATGCCACCAGCCATTACAGCTTTATCATTCACTAAGATATCAGATATGCTTGAAATTGAGTATTCCTTTGCCATATGGTCAGCAGGGACAAATGCCGGATAAAGCCCTTTGTACTTTTCCATAAGCATAGCAAGCTCTGTAGTATCAACAGCAGCTTCTTTTTTTTCATAATCAATAATGGGGGTATCTAGTGACTGTAATAAAGGCTTGATGTCTATTTCATTTAGAAAATATTTTTCCTTATCTGAGTTTACTTTCATCAATTCGCGGGCTGAAGTAATTAATTCATCCAAAGATAGTTTACTAATATCAAGAGTTACGTTATTATTTTCCATTTGATCTTTTGTTGTAAATAGTGCACTAAGGTTATAAAACAGGGGAATCAAATATCTTTTGCCTTTATACTCACCATAACTAAGTACTTTTTCGTTGTACTCCGACATTTTGAATGATTTATCATTATCAATCAACCCCTTTAAATCGCAAAAAGCTCCTCTATCCATGTATTGAGATAGATTTGGTATCGAAAATGTATTGGCCACTATCACGTCCGGCCCTCCACCGGTTGCAATTTCGGATTTTAGAGTGTCTTCAAACTCTTTGACCTGATCATTGAAAAATACCTTTTCTTTAATCTGGACATCCTTGTGTTCACTATTGAACTTTTTTATTGCATTCTTTGTATTTGTATCATATTCTAAAACATAAATACTTATCTGGCTTGCTCCACTTCCGGTATCATCTGAAGAACAGGCCGTAATACCTGCCAGCATTACAAGCGCCAGGCATAAAGCTATCACTTTTTTAAAGCTCATTCTAAACTCCCTCCACATTTGTTTGTAATATTTAATGTTTTTCCTATACCCTTTTGCTCCGAAGCAGGGTATATAACTATAAGTGTATTAATGTGGAAAAAAGGTTTTGTAAAATAGAAATTTTTATCCCGAAAATAAATCAGCTAGCTAAAAAGGGAATATCCGGACACACTGTGATTTAGTGTCCGGATATTCCCTTTTAGCAACAACTTCGTTAATATTCAAGATATATTACAAATGCAACAAAAACAACCATAACCATACTGACAACGAAATCTATTCTTCCCAGTTTAAGCTGCTTCATTCTGGTCCTGCCCTCACCACCTCTGTAGCATCTGGCTTCCATAGCTATAGCCAGGTCATCTGCTCTCTTAAATGCACTGACGAAGAGAGGTACAAGCACAGGAATAAAGCTTTTTGCCCGCTGCACAAGATTTCCTGTATCAAAATCTGCGCCCCTTGCAGCCTGAGCTTTCATTATCTTATCTGTTTCTTCCAGAAGAGTTGGAATAAACCTTAATGCAATAGTCATCATCATGGCTATTTCATGAACCGGTACTCTTATGCGCTTTAAAGGCCCCATAAGTTTTTCTATCCCATCCGTCAGAAGTATTGGTGTAGTAGTCAAAGTAAGCAGAGAGGCCCCAATTATAAGTAATGAAAGCCTTAGTGTCATTTTAGCTGTAAGATCCAACCCTTCATACGTGACCTTTATGATACCCAGCTCCACGATGGGTGTTCCTTTTGTCGTAAACAGGTTTATGACAGCAGTGAAGATGATTATGAACAAAACCGGCTTTAAACCCTTTATTGTATACTTCAACGGAATATCTGATGCAATAATCACCACCAAAGTGAACATGGCAAGCATACCAAATCCCATATAAGTATCTATAATAAAAACAGCAGTCATATATATGATAGTCAGAATAATTTTTATCCTGGAATCAGCCCTGTGAAGGAAGGATTCTCCAGGTATATACTGACCCAGAGTAATATCCTTAATCATAGCTTTACCCCTCTCAGATATTTCATGATTTCCGATTTTGCCTCTTCTACAGTAAATACACCATCCGCGATGTTTGGAAAGGTTTTTTTCAGCTTTTTTATAAGATATGTTATCTGGGGAGCGGAAAGTCCTACGCTTTCTAGCTTTTCTACATCTTTAAACACATCTGCAGGTGTTCCATCCATCTCAATCATTCCTTTATTCATTACAATAACTCTTTCTGCAAACCTTGCAATATCCTCCATGCTGTGCGAAACCAAAACAATGGTTATTCCAAGCCTTTTATGCATTCCTGATATGAATTTAAAAACCTCATCCCGTCCCTTGGGATCAAGACCCGCTGTCGGTTCATCCAGCACCAGTATACCCGGATTCATAACAAGAACCCCTGCAATAGCTACCCGCCTCTTCTGACCTCCGGATAATTCAAACGGAGACTTTTGCAGAATAGATTCATCCACCCCTACAATGCTAAGTGTATCATACACCCTTTTCTTTATCTCATCTTCCCCTAACCCCTGCTTAATAAGCCCAAAGGCAATATCCTTGTATACTGTCTCCTCAAAAAGCTGATGTTCAGGGTATTGGAATATGATACCTACATGCTGTCTGAGCTCCTTAAGATTCTTACCCGAAGTATCTATATCATTAATTATAACTCTTCCTGCAGTAGGCTTTAATAATCCATTCAGATGCTGTACCAGGGTGGATTTACCAGACCCAGTATGCCCTATAATCCCCACAAACTCACCTGTATTTATCTTCAGGGTTACATTGTTTAAAGCGTTCCTTTCAAAGGGACTGCCTTTCATATATATATGTGTAAGGTTTTCAATAACAATCGACATGTATATCTCCTAATTCCAATAATTGTTTTAAAATTAACAATTACTCTATATTAATTATATAGATTACGTTTATAACTTCAAGTATATTTTATATTCGTAGCGAAAATACTACCCCACAACAGGTATTTATAGGATATAATTAATAAAGAAACAGTATTCAAAAATTAAGCAAGCGAGTATATCAACTGAAAGGATGACCTGGATGGACGAACATTACTATACCATAAACCCTACATCAGAAATAAAAGAGAAGAGCTATTCCTACACAATAAAAGACAAAACTTTGAGTTTTGTTGCAGTAAGTGGGGTATTCTCTTTTGACCTAAGAGTAGATAAGGCTTCTGAGCTCCTTATAAAAAATTTTACTCCATCGGCTTCTTCAATACTGGACATGGGATGTGGATATGGCCCTATCGGACTGTTTATCAAAAGCATATTCCCTGATCAAAGAGTATATATGACAGATATAAACAATAGAGCCATTGAATATGCAAAACTCAATGCAAAAAATAACAGGCTTGAAGTAAACATATGTCAGAGTGACCTTTTTTCAAATCTGACTAACAAGAAATTTGACGATATAGTGTCAAATCCTCCTATTGCTGCTGGAAAAAAGCTACTGACCGGCTTTATAAATGACTCAAAAAATTATTTGAACCCAAACGGATCATTATGGCTTGTTGCATTCCACAACAAGGGCGGCTCAACTCTAAAGGAAATCATGAACAAAGCCTTCGGCAATGTAGAAGATATAGAAAAGAGCGGCGGAATACGGGTGTACAAAGCAGTTAATCGATAGTATCTATAAGTAGAGCAATGACTGCCCTATTTACGTATATGTTTTTGCACTATTCTTATTAAGCAGGTTTACAAGATACTCATATGCCTCTTCCACATTCAGTATATCCTCAGGCAGACTTATACCCTCTTTTCTCAATTCATAAAGAAGCTCCGTCACCTGAGGTACATCAAGTCCTAATCCCTTTACTTTTTGAACATCCCTGAATACTGCCCTTGGCGTCCCCTGCATCACTAACTGTCCTTTATCTATTACAATAACCCTATCCGCCAGAGTTGCTTCATCCATATGATGGGTAATATGTATAATTGTAATTTTTTCTTCTTCATTTAGTTTTTTAAGAACATTCATTACTTCTCTTCTACCTATTGGGTCAAGCATTGATGTTGCTTCATCCAATACTATACACTTTGGTTTCATTGCCAGAATACCAGCTATTGCCACTCGCTGCTTTTGTCCACCCGATAGCAGGTGAGGTGCATTTTTTGCGTATTCAGAGATACCTACCGTTTTTAGTGCTGCATCAACTCTTTCCCTTATTTCCTCAGGCTGGATGCCAAGATTTTCAGGCCCAAATGCTACATCCTCTTCTACTACTGTCCCTACAATCTGGTTGTCAGGATTCTGAAACACCATACCAGCAGTTCTTCTTATGTCCCATACTAACTGTTCATCTCTGGTACTTATACCCTTTATATAAACAGTACCGCTTGCAGGAAGCAAAAGCGCGTTGACAAGTCTGGCAAAAGTAGACTTTCCTGAACCGTTTCGCCCTAAAATTACAACAAATTCGCCCTCATCAATATTTATGTCAATATCCGTCAAAGCACGGACTCCAACATTTTCTTCGCTATGTGATTTATATATATAGCTTACATTTTCCACGGATATAAATCTCTTCATACTAACACCACTCTTATAAGATAATATTTCTAAGTTTGTCTTCCATAAAATTTTATCATTATTTTCTTCTAATAAAAAGGCTCAACTAAATTTCCTTTATCTATAACCTGCATACAAATAAAATTAGGGATTAAGCTCACATAAGTTAAATCACTTACGATAACCTAATCCCACTTTTATCATTTTATATTAATTAAACTAATTCAAGAAGAACTACTTCAGCAGCGTCTCCTCTTCTAGGTCCGAGTTTGTATATTCTTGTGTACCCGCCGTTTTTGTCCTTATATTTCGGAGCTATTTCATTGAATAATTTATCTGCCAGGTTTACTGCTTTACCATCAGCATCTTTAACTCTGTAAAGCCATGCCATAGCCTGTCTTCTTGCATGAAGTCTTGTAGGGCTGTCTACTGTAACCATATCAGTCTTCTCTTCCCTGTCAACTACCTCATACTTCTTACCGTTTTTAGATGTAGCAGTTTTAGTAATTTTTTTACCAGCACTATCGAGTTTAGCAACTGTAACTTTAACCTGCTTTGAAGTAAAGTTATCAACTTCTTTGATAGCTGTTGCTATCAGTTTTTCAGCAATATTTTTAACTTCCTTGGCTCTAGCCTCAGTTGTTTCTATTTTACCATTTTCAAACAAAGATGTAACAAGGCCTTTTAATATAGCCTTTCTTTGATCGGTAGCACGTCCTAACTTCCTTTGAAGTGCCATTTGCTAATTCCCTCCTTCACTTAGAAATCTTAGTCTTCACTTGGAGCAAGTGATAATCCCAAAGCTTGAAGCTTCTGGAGAACTTCTTCAAGAGACTTCCGTCCGAGATTTCTTACTTTCATCATATCTTCCTCGGTTCTATTTGTCAGATCCTCAACAGTATTTATACCTGCTCTCTTTAAGCAGTTATAGGATCTAACTGAAAGATCCAGTTCCTCTATAGTCATTTCCAGAACCTTTTCTTTCTTAGTCTCTTCCTTCTCTACCATGATTTCTGTATGCTTAGCATTGTCAGATAAATCAATGAACAGATTAAGGTGTTCGTTTAATATTTTTGCTCCTAAACTGATTGCCTCATCAGGTTTTATACTTCCGTTAGTCCAAACTTCCAGTGTCAACTTGTCATAGTCAGTTACCTGTCCTACGCGGGTATTCTCCACTGTATAGTTCACTTTCTTTACAGGAGTATAAATGGAGTCTACCGGTATAACTCCAATCGGCTGTCCCGGCTGTTTATTCTTTTCAGCCGATATATAACCTCTTCCTTTGCTTATGGTCATTTCCATATATAATCTATGGTCACCATTTAATGTAGCAATGTGCATATCAGGATTTAAAATCTCTACATCTGCATCTGCTTTAATATCTGCAGCTGTAACCGGTCCTTCACCATCAGCGTCAATATATACTATCTTCTGTCCTTCACTGTGAAGCTTTAGAGACAACGCTTTGATGTTAAGTATTATTTCTGTAACATCTTCAACAACTCCAGGAATTGTTGAAAATTCATGCAAAACTCCATCAATCTTTATAGAGGTTACAGCAACACCTGGCAAGGAAGATAAAAGAATTCTTCTTAATGAATTTCCAAGAGTTATTCCATATCCTCTTTCAAGCGGCTCAATAACAAATTTTCCATAAGTGTTGTCTTCACTGCTAGCTACACATTCTATTTTCGGCTTTTCTATTTCTATCACCAAAAACCCTCCCTTATCAAACTTTTTAAACAAGTTTTCATCCGTTTAAACTGTTCCGCGTTTAAACTAAGCAAAACTTCTATTCTTTTGAGGGCAACTGATTCATAATTCGTTATTTCTGGCGTATATATAACAAAATACTTTATTCCTGATTGTGTAGAATCTTCAGTTGCTGTTCCAAGTATAGTTATCTTTAATTCATTACTTGGAATATAACTCAACTATAAGGTGTTCCTTGATTGGTAGATCAATGTCTTCTCTTGAAGGCATTGCAACAACCTTACCAGTCAGATTCTCAGCATCAAATTCCATCCACTTCGGAATAACTTTGCTTCCAGTTATTTCAGTAACTGACTTTATTTTGGGTGAGCTTTTGCTCTTATCCTTTACTGCAATCACATCTCCTACTTTTAGCAAATAGGAAGGTATATCAACCTTTTGTCCATTTACAGTAAAGTGTGCATGTTTAACCAACTGTCTTGCTTCCGGTCTGGATGTAGCAAGGCCAAGTCTGTAAACTGCATTATCAAGTCTCAATTCAAGTGTCTGAAGAAGGTTTTCACCTGTAATTCCTTTTTTGCTAGCTGCCATTTCAAAATATTTTCTGAATTGGCCTTCAAGTACACCATAGAATCTTCTGACTTTTTGCTTCTCACGAAGCTGGATTCCATACTCAGAGAGCTTTTTCTTTTGCTGACCATGTTGACCTGGAGCATAAACTCTCTTCGCTACCGAACATTTATTAGTATAGCATCTTTCACCTTTCAGGAACAGCTTTTCACCTTCCCTACGGCAAAGCCTGCAAGATGCATCCGTATATCTAGCCATCTAATTTCTACACCTCCATAAATTAATTGACAATTGACAGATGACAATTGACAATTAATTTTCCTTCATTGTCAATTGTACATTGTAAATTGCAAATTGCCTTTCTTACACTCTTCTTCTTTTAGGTGGTCTACAGCCGTTGTGAGGAATTGGAGTTACGTCTTTGATAAGGCTAACTTCAAGACCTGCAGCCTGTAAAGCTCTGATTGCAGCTTCTCTACCTGCACCAGGCCCTTTTACATATACTTCAACTGACTTCAAACCATGTTCCATAGCTGCTTTTGCAGCTGTTTCCGCAGCCATCTGAGCTGCATACGGAGTACTTTTTCTTGAACCCCTAAAACCTAAACCGCCTGCACTTGCCCATGATAAAGCATTTCCAGCAGTATCAGTCAAGGTAACGATTGTATTATTAAACGTTGAACGGATATGCGCTGCACCACGTTCAATATTCTTACGTTCTCTTCTTTTTCTGGTAACTCTTTTAGCACCAGCAGTTTTAGTTGCCATTTAGTAGCCAACCTCCTTATTACTATTTCTTTCTCTGTACGCCAACTGTCTTCTTAGGACCTTTTCTTGTTCTTGCATTAGTCTTTGTTCTCTGGCCTCTTACAGGAAGACCCATTCTGTGTCTTCTACCTCTGTAGCAACCGATTTCTATAAGTCTTTTAATGTTTAAAGCAATTTCTCTTCTTAAGTCACCTTCAACTTTGTACTCTTTGTCTATCATTTCTCTGAGTTTGCTTATTTCGTCGTCTGTTAAATCTCTAATTCTTGTATCAGGATTTATGCCAGTCTGAGCAAGAATTTCATTTGATTTAGCCCTACCAATTCCGAATATATAAGTCAACCCAATTTCTACCCTTTTTTCTCTGGGTAAATCAACTCCGGCAATACGAGCCATTCTTTACTACACCTCCACTAAATCTTAATGACAATTGATACTTGACAATTGACAAATTGAATACATGAAAGCTATGTTTACCTTGCTTTCATGAACATATGAAATTCGGACAATCCAATCGGATTCTTTCACCCAAACTTCTTACTAACCAGCAATATAGTTGTCTCCCTAATATAAAGGGTCAAGTTTAAATCTTACTGGTTCAAATTATATAAATTATCATCACAGGACACAATTATATACAATCGTGCAGCCGCTCCCAGATGTAATTTCTAAACTTAGCTTTCAATTGATAACTGACAATTTATAATAGTTAAAATGCCAGGCTAAATTGGCATTGTATTCATTATACATTGTCAACTGTCAATTATCAATTGTTTTGTAATTATCTTTACCTGAAAACCATTATTGTCACTGGCTTCAGATAATATCCCATATTACTTTCGATACTAACCTTGTTTCTGCTTATGCTTTGGATTTTCGCAGATAACCATTACTCTGCCTTTTCTCTTTATTATTTTACATTTCTCACAAATTACTTTAACTGATGGTTTTACTTTCATTGTTACTCCCTCCTTTTCTTACTTAGCTCTCCATGTTATTCTACCACGGGTCAGATCATAAGGAGAAAGTTCTATAGTCACTTTATCCCCTGGTAAAATTCTAATAAAGTTCATTCTTAGTTTTCCCGATACATGAGCCAAAACTTTATGTCCGTTTTCTAGTTCTACCTGAAACATTGCATTTGGCAATGCTTCAATTATTTTGCCTTCAACTTCAATTACATCTTCTTTCGACAAAACTTAAAACCTCCTTACGTAATCTCAGTCTATATATAAAACTGTAATTACTCTTTCTGTGCATTACTCATTAAAGCTAACAACATTTATTGTTCACAAGCAGCCTGTTCATCACTGTTCAATGCTGCAAGGGCTTTTCTAATTTCAGAATTTGTCACCTTATGCTTATTTACCAATTTTTCATTTAAAGTAACTATTATTTCACTTGTTATTCCCAAATGCTTTAGTTTCTTTTTTTTAGGTTTATCTATCCTTCTGAGATCACCATCTGCAATCACCACATATGCATCATCAATTATATCATAAATAATGAATTTTCTTCCGGCATCCCTTCCTACCTTTGAATAAACAACCTGGCCTAAGGCAATATCCAAAAAAATCACCTCTGTCAACTGCATAAGCTAGTCTTTCAAGTTTTATCAAACGCTTTTAACTGTCGGCACTTACCGAATAATTGCAGTCAACATTACTATAATAAAATACTTTGTTCCAAACTGCAATTAAAAGTTGATTTCAGCACACTAGATTTTTGTTAAAATAATCGGCTCTTTATCTGTAATGGCGATAGTATTTTCATAATGGGCAGACAAGCTACCGTCCTCAGTAACAACAGTCCATTTATTTTCAAGTAATTTGACAAAGTATTTTCCAGCATTAACCATAGGTTCCACAGCTAGTGTCATTCCGGGTTGAAGCCTTGGACCTCTCTCTCTCGTACGGTAGTTAGGTATTTGTGGTGCCTCGTGCATTTCTTTTCCTATACCATGACCTACATACTCCCGCACTACGGAAAATCCATTACTTTCAACATAGTTTTGTATAGCAATAGAGATATCAACTATCCTATTTCCATCCACAGCTTGTTTTATTCCCTCATAAAAGCTTTGTTTGGTAACATCTATCAGTTTTTGTGCTGCATCCGATATTTTTCCTACCGGGAATGTTCTTGCAGCATCAGCATGAAATCCGTTGAGATAAACTCCGATATCCACACTTATAATATCTCCATTTTTTAACTCTCTTAAACCCGGTATACCATGTACAACCTCGTCATTCACAGACGAACATATGCTGGCAGGGTAATCTACAGCCCCCGGCAGACCTTTATATCCTTTAAATGAAGGTATTGCTCCATTCTCTCTTATAAAACCCTCTACAATTTTATCAATTTCAAGAGTAGTTATTCCGGGCCTCACAGCTTCCTTCACCTTAATCAGAGCTTCCGCCAGTATCTCCCCTGATTTTTTCATTAATTCAATTTCCGCTTTAGATTTTATAGAAATCATTATTTAGCACCCAATCGAATATCAAAAGATTTTTTTATTAACTTTTTGATATTCCGGTCAAAGCATTGATCAATTCCTTTGACGTATCCTCAATTTTTTCCTGTCCTACTACATTTATAAGTTTACCTTTTTTCTTGTAGTATTCTATAAGAGGTTCTGTCTGTTCATGATAGGTTTTCAGTCTGCTTATGACCGTTTCTTCCTTATCATCTTCCCTTTGGATTACTTCAGTACCACATTCACACTTACCTTCATTTTTAGGAGGATTGTATAAAATATGGTAGCTCATTCCGCATCCCGGGCACACACGTCTTCCTGATATTCTTTTGATTATGTTTTCTTCTGGAACATATATATTTAAAACCGCATCCAGACCGACACCCATCTCACTTAGCACCTTTTCCAGGTATTCAGCCTGAGGTATAGTCCTGGGAAAACCATCAAGGATAAATCCTTTTTTACAGTCGTCTTGCTGGATTCTGTCCTTTACTATACCCACAGTAACTTCATCAGGAACCAGCATGCCTTTATCAATATATTCCTTTGCTTTTTTACCGAGTTCTGTACCGCTTTTAATATTGCTTCTAAAAATGTCACCTGTTGATATGTGCGGAATATTATATTTCTCTGCTAATACTACTGCTTGAGTACCTTTTCCCGCTCCAGGCGCACCTAATAATATAAATCTCATATTCTCCTCCATCTTAAATCAATTAAGAACTAAGAATCGGATCCAGGAGCTAACCTTTAGAATCCAGAATGAAGAATCAATATATTATCTATCAATTCTTCATCCCCAATTCCTAATTATTAATTATTCAAGAAAACCTTTATAGTGCCTCATCAACATCTGTGATTCGATCTGTTTTACTGTATCTATAGCAACACCTACTAATATGAGGAGTGCTGTACCTCCAAAGAACAGACCTTTCACCTGCAAAATCGACCCCACTATTGTCGGTACTACAGTTATTACTGCTAGAAATAATCCACCGAACCAGGTTATTCTGTTAAGTACCTTTGATACATAATCGGAAGTTGGCTTCCCTGGTCTGATACCAGGTATAAACCCACCGTTTTTCTTCATGTTATTTGCAATTTCAATAGGATTGAATTGAATAACTGTATAGAAGAATGTGAAGAACATAATGAGCAACGCATATATAAGTGAATACCATATGCTGTCAGTAGAGTTCTTCAACCAAAGAAGAATCGGGTTTTCCGATTTTGGTGCAAAGAAGGTTATCATCTGCGATGGAAACATCGTAATAGACATCGCAAATATGATAGGAATAACTCCTGCAAGATTAACCTTTATCGGAATATGTGTACTCTGACCTCCGTACACTTTTCTTCCTACTACCCTTTTTGCATACTGTACAGGTATCCTTCTTTCAGCTTGATTTACCCATATAACTAATGCTATAACAGCTATAAAAACTACAAGGATCCCGATTATAGCAAGAATTCCTATAATTCCTGAACCCAGCTGTCCACCTGTATAATAATTTATAAGGGTAGCTGCTCCGGCAGGACCTCTTGATACGATACCTGCAAAGATTATCAATGATATACCGTTTCCAATACCGTATTCAGTTATTTGCTCACCAAGCCACATCAGGAATGCTGTACCGGCTGTGAAAGTCAGTGTTATAGTTAGAAAACTTAGCCAGTTTCTTCCTCCAACTACTGCTCCACCTAACCCTATATACAAACCAACGGCTTGTAAAAATCCTAACACAACGGTGCCGTACCTAGTGTATTGTGCAATTATCTTTCTTCCTTCTTCCCCTTCCTTCTGTAAACGCTCAAGGGCGGGGATTGCCACAGTTAAAAGGTTCATAATGATCGATGAGTTAATGTATGGTGTGATGCTCATTGCAAATATTGTTGCGAGTTGAAAAGCACCGCCTGTTATAATATCAAACATTCCGAATAAAGCTCCACCCGACTTAACCAGGTTTCTGAATTCATCTGCGTCCAGAAACGGAACGGGTATATGGCCACCGATCCTGTATATAATCAGCATAGCGACTGTAAACAGAATCTTTTTTCTTAAATCGGGAATTTTCCAGGCATTTCTAAGTGTCTCAAACATGCCGCCCATACTATACCACCTCGACCTTTCCTCCTGCAGCCTCTATTTTTGCTGAAGCTGTCTTAGTAAATTTCGCAGCTTGTACTGTAAGTTTTTTGCTTAATTCACCAGTTCCTAAGATAGCAACTCCGTCAAATAATTTCTTAACTATTCCTGTTTCCTTCAATAATTCAGGTGTAACAGTTGTTCCGTCTTCAAAAACGTTTAATGCAGAGACATTAACTTCCGCATAAGCATTTGCGAATTCTTTATTGTTGAAGCCTCTCTTTGGAATTCTCATATAGAAAGGCATTTGACCACCTTCAAAACCAGGTCTTACACCGCCACCAGCTCTTGCGTTCTGACCCTTGTGTCCTTTTCCGGCAGTTTTTCCGTTTCCAGTGCCAACACCCCTACCTTTTCTCTTCGGAGCAGTTTTTGCACCTTCTGAAGGCTTTAGCTCAAACAGTTTCATGGATTACACCTCCCTTTAAATTTCCTCTACTGAAATCAGATGGGAAACTTTATTAATCATACCTCTTATCTGAGGATTGTCATTATGTTCAACTACACTTCTTATTTTCTTTAATCCAAGTGCTTTTACTGTAGCTACCTGGTCGTCCTTAGCTTTGTTAATACCCCTTACAAGGGTTATTTTTAACTTTGCCATGAGAAGTTCCCTCCTAAGCCTGTACTTCTTCTACAGTCTTACCGCGAAGTTTAGCGATTTCTTCAGCTGTTCTAAGCTGAGCAAGACCTTTGATTGTTGCGTTAACCATGTTAATAGGATTATTTGAACCAAGTGATTTGGTCCTAATATCATGTATACCAGCTAATTCAAGAACCGCTCTTACAGGTCCTCCGGCAATAACTCCTGTACCTGGTCCTGCAGGTTTCAAAAGAACCTTGCCTGCACCATATTCCCCTATAGCCTCATGAGGAATAGTAGTTTCTACAAGAGGCACTTTAACCAGGTTTTTCTTAGCATCTTCGATACCTTTTCTGATTGCGTCCGGAATTTCAGCAGCCTTACCCATACCGCTTCCTACATAACCGTTTTCGTCTCCTACGACTACTAATGCACTGAAACGGAAGTTTCTACCACCTTTAACAACCTTGGTAACACGTCCTATATTAACAACCTTTTCTTTGAGATCCAATGTGCTAGCATCAATACGTTGCAAATTCTTCCACTCCTTTCACTAAAATTCCAATCCCGCTTCTCTTGCAGCATCTGCAAGTTCTTTTACTCTTCCATGATAAATGTAACCGCCTCTATCATAAACGACCTGTTTTATTCCTTTATCAAGTGCTTTCTGAGCAACAAGTTTGCCAACTTCCTTAGCTGCTTCCTTGTTTCCTCCAAAAGCAAATTTTCCCTTTAAAGCTTGATCAAGAGTTGAAGCTGCAACAAGAGTAGTCCCTGTTGTATCATCTATAATCTGTGCATATATATGATTCAAACTTCTAAAAACATTCAGTCTTGGGCGTTCTGCCGTTCCGCTGATTTTTTTGCGGACTCTTGTATGCTTTCTAAGCCTTGCTACATTTGAATTTGGCTTGTTTATCATTTATTCTCACTCCTTCCTACTTCTTGCCTTTACCGCCGGTTTTACCTTCTTTACGTCTGATTACTTCAGTCTCATACTTAATACCTTTGCCCTTATAAACCTCGGGTTCACGCTTAGACCTGATCTTGGCAGCAAATTCACCCACCATTTGTTTATCGATACCCCTTACTATAAGTTTATTCGGGTTAGGAACCTCTACAGTTATACCTGCAGGCTCTTCCATCTCTACCGGGTGTGAGTAACCAAGAGTAAGAACAAGTTTTTTGCCCTGTTTTTGTGCCCTGTATCCAACACCATTTATTTCAAGATTTTTTTCAAATCCGTTAGTAACACCTTCAACCATGTTGTTTACAAGTGTTCTAGTCAAACCATGCAATGCTTTATGCATTTTTTCATCAGAAGGTCTTTGAACAATAATGGTATTATTTTCTACCTTTATTATCATATCCTTATGAAGCTGCTTTGTCAAAGTACCTTTTGAACCTTTTACTGTAACTGTGTTATCACTTTCAATTTTTACATCGACGCCCTTTGGCACGGCAATGGGCATCTTTCCTATTCTAGACATTAAAACTACCTCCAGTTCTTTAAATTATGAGTGTATCCTCTTCGGGTACCACCCTTTTCAGAATACGCCTTCGGTTTGAGCTTTAGGCTTGTGGCTATAACCTTTAGTTAAGACTAGGATTAAGATAAAAACATATATAAATTTGTTTTGTAAGTATTTATTTCCCAAAATCAAAGTTTATCTGTGTCTTTATCTATTCCATTATCTTTTCTAATGCTTATTACCTATTTCCAACCACTTGCCGTAAGGTTTACCATATGAATGCAAGAACTTCTCCGCCAACGCCTTCTATTCTCGCCTTTTTGTCTGTCATTAATCCCTTTGAGGTTGATAAAACAGCTATACCCAGTCCTCCTAGAACCTTAGGTATCTCTTCTTTACCTGTATAAACCCTCAAACCAGGTTTACTTATTCTTTTAATACCTGTAATAACATTTTGCTTATTACCTGTATATTTCAAACTTATTCTTATTATGCCTTGCTTTCCGTCACTAACTTCCTCTATACCCTTTATATATCCTTCTTCCAATAAGATCTTGGCAATTGCCTTTTTCATATTAGAAGCCGGTACATCAACGGACTCATGCTTAGCAGAACTTGCATTTCTTATTCTAGTAAGCATATCTGCTATAGTATCTGATATTTGCATGGGCTCAACCTCCTTCCAATGATTGTATTACCAACTTGCTTTTTTTACGCCGGGAATCTGACCTTTATAAGCTAGTTCCCTGAAGCACAAACGGCATATTCCGAATTTTCTTATATATGCATGCGGCCTTCCACAAAGCTTGCATCTATTATATGCCCTCGTACTGAACTTGGGTGCTCTTTGCTGCTTTAATACCATCGCTTTTTTTGCCACGCGCTAATCCCTCCTTAACTCTGGCTAAATGGCATGCCTAGAAGTTTTAAAAGTTCCTTGGCCTCTTCGTCTGTATGTGCTGTAGTAACGAATATGATATCCATACCCCTTACCTTGTCTACCTTATCATATTCAATTTCAGGGAAAATCAACTGATCATTAACGCCCATGGAGTAATTTCCTCTGCCGTCAAATGAGTTATTCTTAACACCTCTGAAATCTCTTACCCTAGGTAATGCAACATTGAAGAATTTATCAACAAACTCATACATTCTATCTCCACGCAAAGTAACTTTGCATCCGATATTCATACCCTGTCTTACTTTAAATGCAGCAACCGATTTCTTTGCCTTTGTTACAACCGGCTTTTGTCCGGTAATCAAAGCCAAGTCGCTAACTGCTGAGTCCATAGCCTTCGGATTATCCTTTACTTCGCCAACACCCATGTTTATGACCACTTTTTCCAGTTTAGGAACTTGCATGGGGCTTTTATATTTAAACTTTGACTGTAATGCAGGAATCGCTTCCTTACTATACTTTTCCTTTAATCTAGCCATTAATTATTAACCTCCTTTCAGAAAGAGTCTTACTTATTGTCTTTATCTGTTGAAAATGTGTCTATTACTTCTCCGCACTTTTTACATCCTCTTGCCTTTTCCCCGCTGTCAAGTACCTTTTTTGCTATTTTTGTAGGCTTTCCGCATCTTTCACATACAATCATAACCTTGGCACTATTTATTGGAGATTCCTGATGTATTATTCCACCCTGTTGATATCTGCTTCTTGGTTTTACATGCTTTGTTGCCATGTTAACACCTTCTACCACAACCATGGAGTCATCAGGATTAACGCTTAATACTTTACCTTTCTTTCCTTTATCTTTACCGGAAAGAACGTATACTGTATCACCTTTTTTAACGTGAACCTTATTAGCCAATTTAAGCCGCTCCTTTCTTTTGAAAGACTCCTACCTTAAAGAACTTCTGGTGCAAGTGATAAAATCTTCATATAATCCTTGTCTCTTAATTCTCTTGCAACAGGTCCAAATATACGTGTTCCTCTTGGGTTTTTATCTTCCTTTATTATAACTGCTGCGTTTTCATCAAATTTTATATATGAACCGTCCGGACGTCTAACGCCTTTTCTTGAACGAACTATAACGCATTTTACAACGTCACCTTTTTTTACAACACCACCGGGTGTTGCATTTTTAACCGAAGCAACAATTACATCTCCTATGTTTGCATACTTCCTCCAGGAACCTCCAAGAACCTTTATACACATCAATTCCTTCGCTCCCGTGTTGTCTGCAACCTTGAGTCTGGACTGTACTTGTATCATTCTGGTACCTCCTTCCGATTAATCCTTATACTATAAGGTTTACTGAGCCTTTTCTACTACTTCTACAAGTCTCCATCTCTTTTCCCTACTGAGTGGACGGGTTTCCATAACCTTGACTTTGTCCCCGATCTGACATTCATTGTTTTCATCATGGGCCTTTAATTTATAGGTCCTTTTAACAATTTTACCATATAAGGGGTGCTTTACACTGTTTTCTATAGCAACAACTATTGTTTTATCCATTTTATTGCTTACAACTTTACCTACCCTGGTCTTACGAAGATTTCTTTCTACCATTTACTATTACCCTCCTTTCACCACTTCAGGTGAACTCTGGATTTAGAACTTTAAACCTTCTTATTAGAAAATCCGGTTCTCAATTCTCATTCCTGTTTATACGCCCTTTAATTCCTTTTCCTTAAGAATTGTTTTTACACGGGCTATTGATTTCTTAACATCCTTTAACTTCATAGGGTTTTCAAGCTGATTTGTAGCAAGCTGAAATCTCAATTTGAAGAGTTCGGATTTTAATTCACCTAATTCCTTTTGCAATTCGCCTTGTGATTTTTCTCTGATTTCACTAGCTTTCATTTGCTTCACCACCCATTTCCTTATCGCGAGTTACAAACTTACACTTGATAGGAAGTTTGTGCATAGCAAGCCTCATAGCTTCTCTTGCTGTTTCTTCTGGAACTCCCGCGATTTCAAATAATATTCTACCCGGTTTAACAACCGCAGCCCAGTATTCCGGTGATCCTTTACCGCTACCCATACGGGTTTCAGCAGGTTTTTGAGTTATAGGCTTATCAGGGAAAATCTTAATCCAAACCTGTCCGCCTCTCTTAATGAAACGAGTCATAGCTATTCTGGCAGCTTCTATCTGATTACTTGTAATCCATGCCGGTTCAGTAGCCTGTAATCCGTATTCACCACTGGAAACCACGTTTCCTCTGGTTGCAACGCCTTTCATTCTACCTCTCATAACTTTTCTATGTTTAACCCTTTTAGGCATTAACATTATGCTTCTCCTCCTTCCGCCTTTTTCGCTTTCTTAACAGCAGGAAGAACTTCACCTTTATATATCCATACTTTAACACCGAGCTTTCCATATGTTGTGTCTGCTTCCGCAAAGCCATAATCTATATCAGCTCTTAAAGTCTGTAAGGGAATAGTTCCTTCATGATAATGCTCAGTCCTTGCAATTTCAGCACCGCCAAGACGTCCTGCAACTGCAGTTTTTATACCTTTGGCACCCAACTTCATTGCTCTTGACATAGCCTGCTTCATAGCTCTTCTGAAAGATATTCTCTTTTCAAGCTGTGATGCTATGTTTTCTGCTACAAGCTGAGCCTCAACCTCAGGCATTTTGATCTCAGTTATGTTTATAAGTACGCTCTTCTGAGACATTTTCTCTAATTCTTTCCTGAGTTCTTCAATACCTGTACCGCCTTTTCCGATTACTAATCCGGGCTTAGCAGTATTTATATTAATTTTGATCTTGTTAGCAGCTCTTTCTATCTCAATTCTTGATATGCCGGAAATATATAATTTCTTCTTTATATATTTTCTCAACTTTACGTCTTCTACTAAAAGCTCGCTAAAATTCTTATCATTGGCATACCATTTTGTATCCCAATCCTTTATAATACCAATACGGAGTCCGTGTGGATTTACCTTCTGGCCCATTATCTAACCTCCTTTTCCTTTATTTTTTTTCCTTTAATACTAATGTTATATGGCTTGTTCTTTTTCTGATTCTGTTAGCTCTACCTTGAGCTCTAGGCATTATTCTCTTTAATGTAGGACCCTGAGTAGCATTTGCCTCAGCCACATAAAGTTCATCTCTATTCAATCCGTTGTTATTGGTTGCATTTGATTCTGCTGATTTCAAAAGTTTGTATAGTAATTCTGAAGCCGCTTTGGGAGTATATTTTACTATACCGTAAGCCTCATCTATACCTTTACCTTTTATTAAATCCAGAACAATTTTAACTTTTCTTGATGATATACGAGCATATTTAAGAATAGCTCTTCCTTCATCTTTACCTATACCTAAAACCTTCTTCTCCTTCTTTGTGAGTAAAGCAGGTTTGTTGTATTTTTTATGAGTTGAGTTGTATTTTGCTAATAACTCATCCTTTTGCTTAAGAAGTTCGTCTTTAGATAAAACCTTCTTCTCCACTGGATTTCCTCCTTTCGACGTCTTCGACTTAAGGTTAGGCCCTGGATTACAGATAAAGTGGCATATTCCATCTATCTTTTACCTACTGCCTACTACCATGCCGAAGAAATAATTATTATTTCAACGATGTTGACCTCTCTGTATGGCCGCCATGTCCCTTAAAGGTTCTGGTAGGAGCAAATTCTCCCAACTTATGGCCTACCATGTCTTCTGTCAAATATATAGGAACGTGTTTTTTGCCGTCATAAACTGCTATTGTGTGTCCAACCATCTGTGGAAAAATAGTTGATGCTCTTGACCAAGTCTTCAGAACTTTTTTGTCATTTACCTTATTCATTTCTTCTATTTTTTTAAGAAGCTTTGCATCTACATAAGGTCCCTTTTTTAACGATCTGCTCATATCCTTAATCCTCCTTCCTGCACGCTATTAGCGTAGTTTATGGTTTAAGGCTTAATAGTCCTAAATTCAACTTTTTACTCAAACCCTAAACGTTAAACAGGTTATTTCTGATTTCTTCTCTTAACGATAAATTTATCAGATTTGTTTTTCTTCTTCCTTGTCTTGTATCCCAATGTAGGCTTACCCCATGGAGTTACCGGACTTGGTCTTCCGATAGGTGATTTACCTTCACCACCACCGTGCGGATGGTCTACTGGATTCATTACAACACCACGTACTGTAGGTCTGATACCCATCCATCTCTTTCTTCCGGCTTTTCCTATTGAGATATTTTCGTGATCTATATTGCTAACCTGTCCGAGTGTAGCTTTGCATTCAAGCCTGAACAGTCTAACTTCGCCTGAAGGCAATCTTACTGAAGCATATTGTCCTTCTTTAGCCATTAACTGTGCAGCGTTTCCTGCAGCTCTTACAATCTGCGCACCCTTTCCTGGCTTCAACTCAATATTGTGAATCATTGAACCAACAGGTATATTATGAAGGGGTAATGCATTTCCAGGTCTTATATCTGCATTTTCGCCTGATTCTACTGTATCTCCAACTTTCAAATTAACAGGTGCTATTATATACCTTTTTTCACCGTCAATGTACTGGAGAAGGGCAATATTTGCAGTTCTGTTTGGATCGTATTCTATAGCAACTACTTTTGATTTTATTCCGTCTTTATCCCTTTTGAAGTCTATTACTCTGTACTTCTGTTTTGCACCGCCACCCTGGTGACGAACAGTGATCCTACCGTAAGAGTTTCTACCGCCGTTTTTCTTTAAAGGTTCCAACAATGACTTTTCTGGTTCTTTCTTTGTTATCTCCTCAAAAGTTGACACTGTCATAAATCTTCTGGCGGGAGTAGTAGGACTATACTTTTTTACTGCCATTTTCTTCTCACTCCTTTATAAACTGAATCTTGCCTCGGAATTATTGAGCTACGCCAAATTCCTCAATGCTTGTCTTGTATTTCTTGTTGGTTGCAACTTCTTTGCCGCCCTTTTCCTTGTAAGCTACAGGCTTAGGATCGAGGTCGATCTTAACAATTGCTTTTTTCCAGTCAGGTCTTGGTCCCTGGTGGACACCCATTCTCTTGATTTTTCCTTCAAAGTTCATGGTGTTTACTTGAAGTACTTTTACATTGAAAAGCTTTTCAACTGCTACTTTGATCTCAGTTTTAGTTGCCTTAGGATCTACAATGAAGGTGTACTTTCCGCTTGCGATCTCCATATTGCTTTTCTCAGTAACAAAAGGCTTTCTGATAATATCTTCTGGGCTTCTCATTATGCGTACACCTCCTCAACTTTTGATACGGCATCCTTAGTGATCAGGAATTTGTCATGCTTTAAAATATCAAATACGTTGATTGTATTTACTAAAGCTGTTTTAACCCCGGGGATGTTTCTTGCTGACTTTTCAACATTATCATCCTTTCCGGAGATAACAACCAATACGCTTGAATCAACTTTGAGGTTCTTTAAAACTTCTACCATTTGTTTTGTTTTGATTTTGTCAAAACCGAAGTTATCGAGAACAAAGATATCCTGGCCTGCTACCTTTGATGTCAAAGCAGACTTAAGGGCAATTCTCTTAACCTTCTTTGGCAATGTGTATCTATAGCTCCTAGGCTTAGGTCCTAATACGATACCACCTTTGATCCACTGAGCAGAACGGATACTTCCCTGTCTTCCTCTACCGGTTCCTTTTTGTCTCCAAGGCTTTCTACCGCCGCCTCTAACTTCACTCTTTGTCTTAGTAGACTGAGTACCTTGTCTCAAATTTGCTAACTGGTTTACTACTGCTGCGTGCATCGCTTCTTTGTTTACTTCAACTCCGAATACGGTGTCACTCAGGCTTACGTTACCAACCACTTCGCCTTTTACATTATATAAATCAACTTTTGGCATGTCTTTTCCTCCCTTCGTGCTTATTATTTACCAGACTTAACGGTATCCTTGATTACCAGAAGACCACCTTTAGGTCCTGGTACTGCGCCTTTAACAAGAAGCAGGTTTCTTTCAGTGTCAACTCTAACGATGTCGAGATTCTGAACTGTTATGTTGTCAACACCCATATGTCCAGGTAATTTCTTACCTTTGAATACCCTAGCAGGATTTGTATTAGCACTCATTGAACCGACTCTTCTATGGTACATTGAACCGTGTGTTTCTGCGCCGCCTTTTTGTCCGTAACGCTTGATTGTACCCTGAAAACCTTTACCCTTGGATACGCCGCTTACGTCCACTTTATCTCCAGCTTGGAACATGTCCGCTACTTTAATTTCCTGTCCAACTTCATACTTTTCAGAATCTGTTGCTCTGAATTCTTTCAAGAATTTCTTTGGCGCTACCTTAACTTTAGCGAACAAACCTTTTTCCGGCTTGTTAAGCTTCTTTTCTTCAACGTCTGAGAAACCAACCTTTACAGAGTTGTAACCATCGTTGTCAACAGTCTTTTTCTGTACTACTGTAACAGGGCCAGCCTGGATTACTGTAACAGGGATTGAAAGACCGTCTTCATTAAAGATCTGGGTCATACCAACTTTGGTGCCCATGATGAACTTATTCATTTTTTTCCCTCCTATGGTTATTGGTTCACATTGAATAGGATGTGAACTTGACCTATTGTTAACACACTTGCATTACATTTTGATAAGACTCAATATCAAAGGCCCTTTTGTTGCCAGCGGCTACCTTCCTATTATGTCTTTAATCTTACAGTTTGATTTCGATATCAACACCTGCAGGAAGATCCAATCTCATCAAGGAATCTACTGTCTTCGGTGTTGGAAGAAGAATGTCGATCAGTCTTTTGTGAGTTCTCATTTCGAACTGTTCACGAGAATCCTTGTACTTGTGAGGAGCTCTCAAAATAGTGATGATTTCCTTCTCTGTCGGCAACGGCACTGGACCAGACACTTTAGCGCCTGTTCTCTTTGCAGTTTCAACAATCTTTTCTGCGGATTGATCAAGAAGCTGATGATCAAATGCTTTTAATCTGATTCTGATTTTTTGCTTGCTTGCCATACATAAACCTCCTTTAAATTGAAGCGGATAATTTTTTGTTACGTACAACAAGTAATTTCTGTACACTATGCCGGGTGTTTCATTGTTTCCTATATAAAAACCCAGATTAGTCCTGACAAAAAGTCAGTATAAACCTGGGCCGTAGCATCAAACCAACACACCAAACGTGCGTTATGCAAAATGTACAGTGACTTGTCGCCCGGTTTCAAGAATCGGACATTCTCTGCGAAAGTTCCCTACTTCTACGAGTAGCAATCTCCCGCTTCATCGTATGCCACGTCACAACATTCAACATTTTACTATAGAATTAGTATATTTGCAAGGGTTTTTTAAAAAAACTTTATAAGCAGCAAAGCCTTATGGCGATAACCATAAGGCTTTGGAATAAATCTGGCGATGACCTACTTTCCCGGGACGTTGCCGTCCAAGTATCATCGGCACTGAGAAGCTTAACTGCCGTGTTCGGTATGGGAACGGGTGTGACCTT
>JAOAIJ010000041.1 GCA_026414765.1 Clostridia bacterium
GCATGGGAAAAAATTAAAACCAACCTTTTGCCTCACTCAGATTTAACCGGTCGCAACCTCATGCCAATTCTTGACAGTGCGCTTGGTATGCTCGAAGAAACGGCGGCAAACGGTCAGAGTGTCCAAGAGGTTTTGGGTGATGATATCAAAGGCTTCTGTATAGCACTGGCGGGTGAAGAAGGGGCAAAGTCTTATCGCGACAAATGGCGCAAAGAGCTCAACAATAATATCGCTAAAAAATTAGGTAAATAGGAGGATGAAATGAGCATAAAAGATATCATCGAAGGCAAAAAAATGTGGCGGGCGCATGTGGCGCGTGTCAAAACGCTCCCAAAAGATTATCAGATTGTTTATAATGAGATTCAAAAATATCTCTTTAAGGTAGGTCCTGTTGAGCTAACCGACGAAATAGGTTTACTCTCGGGGATTGTCGATCTTTTTGAAGAGGGCGCGGCCTTGGGGAAAGGCGTGCTCGAAGTGACAGGCAGTGACGTAGCGGCCTTCTGCGACGAACTAATCAAAGATTCAAAAACTTACGCTGACATCTATCAAGAATCTGTTGACCAAGAAGTTTACAAGGCCATAAAAAAGGTTACGGATAAAACAAAGTAAAGGTGGGATATCGGGATGGAAAAAGCAATTGAAGTGAAAGGGCTGCAAAAGTCTTTCAAGGGCACAGAAGTTTTAAAGGGCATCAATTTTGAAGTGAAGAGAGGTGAGATTTTCGCGCTGCTCGGCTCTAACGGCGCGGGCAAAACCACGGTGGTCAACATCCTTTCGACACTTCTGAAATCTGATGGAGGAACCGCGAGCGTCTGCGGCTTTGACGTTTCGCGTCAGCCGGGAAAGGTACGCGAAAATATCAGCCTGACCGGGCAGTTCGCCGCTGTGGACGAGATATTGACCGGGCAGGAAAATCTCCTGCTGATTGCTAAACTACGCAGCATTGCAAATCCAGCACAAGTTACCGACGACCTGCTCAAGCGCTTTGGGCTTACTGACGCGGCAAACAAAAGGGCAGGTACGTATTCCGGAGGCATGAAACGCAGGCTGGATATAGCGATGAGCCTTATAGGAAAGCCGCAGCTTATTTTTCTCGACGAGCCGACAACCGGACTTGACCCGGAGGGGCGGCTTGAGGTCTGGAAAACCGTTAAGGAGCTTGCCGGCAGCGGCGTGACGATTTTGCTCACAACGCAGTATCTGGATGAAGCGGAACAGCTTGCCGACAAAATCGCGATCCTTAACGAGGGCAAAATTATCGCTAACGGGACGCTTGAAGAACTTAAAAAGCTGTTCCCGCCTGCAAAAAAACAATATATCGAAAAACAACCGACACTCGAGGAGATTTTCCTCGCGATCATCGGTAAAGGAGGTCAAACAAAATGAAAAACAATACAGGTGTACTCACCGGGCGCTTAATGAAGCACATATTGCGCAGCCCGGACACGATTATCACGGTCGCGCTAACACCGATTGCGATGATGTTGATGTTTGTCTATGTGTTCGGCGGCGCGGTAAAAATGAGTATGGGCTCTGATGTGAATTATATTAATTACCAACTGCCGGGCATACTGTTGATGGCTATTGCGTCAGGCATAGCCTACACCGCCTTCCGGCTGTTTATGGATATGCAGAAAGGGCTTTTCTCGCGGTTCAATTCCATGCCTATCAGCCGCTCGTCGGTGCTGTGGAGTCATGTGCTGACTTCTCTTGTGTCCAACATGCTTACCGTGGTTATTATTATCCTCGTTGCGCTTATTATGGGCTTCCGTTCAAGTGCGGGAATACTTAACTGGCTCGCGGCAGCGGGAATACTCACACTATACACTCTTGCGCTGACATGGATCGCGGTCATTCCAGGGCTCACGGCAAAATCAATGGAGGGTGCGTCCTCATTCTCATATCCGTTGCTCTTCCTGCCCTTTCTCAGTTCAGCTTTTGTGCCGACCGAAACGATGCCCAAAGTCGTCCGTGTTTTTGCGGAGAATCAGCCTGTAACGTCAATCGTTGAGTCGATTCGCTCGCTGTTGAACTCCGAACCCGTCGGAAACGATATCTGGATAGCCCTCGCGTGGTGTGTCGGTATCATGGTTGTTGCTTACCTATTCGCGATGAAGGCGTATCGACGCAGGATATGAAAATATGAGACGCAAGCCGTTTCTTTCATATCAGTCACTTAATATTCTAAACATAAATTAAAGCAAAGTTCTATAGACATTTGATATTTGCTAATATTAATTCGTAAACATTAGGAAAAACGCAGCATGTAAGAATTCAATCGTTTGCATAATCAGATACGTATATTCAGAGAATTTATAAGAAATAGACATAATAAATTATCTCAAGTCCAGTATGTTCCTGTTTCAGGGTTAATTTGTCCATTACCCAGTATACCTTCCATAATATATACCCCGAAGTGATTGATATTTCTATAGCATAGAATAAATAATGCAGAATCTTGCAGTGAATGCAAGTTGTTTTGAAAAAAATACTGGAAAGCTAGTATTTAAGCCCTTTTCAATGAGTTTCTCAATTTCCGTAGAATAAGGTAGAATAATATGTACACTTATTTATTCCACATAGCAGCTAAAATCTTACTTAAACTTGCTGAACGTGTTTAGTGTACTTCTGTCATAAGCTTGACTTATATATTTTCATAATATAGCATTGAAGTAATGAAGATATACTACGCATATTTTACTTCTTAAGCCAATACACTTGTCAGTAATCGTAATTAAGTACTTAAAGTTATTATAGGCATATT
The DNA here is from genome assembly GCA_026414765.1 of Clostridia bacterium. NCBI lineage: Bacteria > Bacillati > Bacillota > Clostridia > Clostridia bacterium. The sequence goes on from JAOAIJ010000041.1 coordinate 2,768, forward strand.
GCGTTTTACATTTTGGAGGAAATACGATGCTATTTAGATTCATAATAGTTCCTTTTCTTATGATGATACCCGTAGGAATCTACTTATTTTTTTATCTCCTGCGTATTGCAAATTTTTGGAGAGTAGAACGTATTCTTAAGAAAGTAAAAGTGGTAGCAGCCCTTATTGCAGTTTGCTTAAGTTTGTGGTCTGTCAATCTATTTGGGTATGGTGCTTTGATTGTACTTCATATAGTCGGAATAGCTTTGCTTATGGAGGTACTTAACTTTATATGTACTGCTTTGCATAAATTCATGGGTATAAATATTAACACATGGAACAAAATTTTTCGTAGCGGACTGGTGCCAGTCATTATCACCGGATTGATTATTGGATATGGCTATTACAACATGAAAAATGTAGTGGAGACCGACTATACCATACACACGGGAAAGTTGATCCGTCAAGATGGCTATAGAATTGCAATGATTGCAGATCTTCATTTTGGTACGACTATGAATGAAGAAAAGCTTAAGAAATACTGTAATGACCTTGAAGCAAAAAAGCCTGACTTAGTAGTTTTGTGCGGAGACATTGTCGATCAAAGAACTACCTTTTCACAGATGAAAAATGCTGCGTATATACTAGGTAATATAAAAAGCAGCTATGGCACTTTCTATGTCTATGGAAATCATGATAAGAGCAGGTATGGTTCTGCCCGGAATTTTGATGCACACCAGTTGGAAAATGAATTAATAAGTAATGGAATACATGTACTTGAGGATGAAATATATCATATAAATAATGAGTTTACCGTCATAGGTAGGAAGGATAAAGGCTTTTCTTCTGAACATACGCGAAAAACATGCGAAGAGTTAATAAAAAATGTTGATGCCAATAACTTTCTATTGCTGTTGGACCATCAACCTAGTAAACTTCAGGAGAACAGTAGGGCTGGTATAGATTTGCAATTATCCGGACATACTCATGGAGGACAGATTTGGCCTGAGGGACTGTTTAATGGCATTACAGGAGTTGGAGAGTTAAGTTATGGACATAAAAAGATTGACAAGTATCAGATCATTGTTTCATCTGGGATTGCTGGCTGGGGATATCCGATTCGAACCCAATGCCATTCGGAATATGTCATAGTGGATGTGAGAAGATAGTTTAGGGGATAGAATCAAATTAAATCTGATTTGATTATTATATTTATAGTAAACCTTAATATACTCAAATCCTTTAAAAGAAGACACAAGAGGCTGTTTTGCCAATTGTCGTAAGACAAGAGAGAGACGGAATTTGTCATACTTTTAGTGTCAAAGATCCGTCTCTTTTCTAATCTATTTTATAAATTCAATGCTGACTTTCCCGGGCTCACTTACATCAAATATACAGTAGCCTGAACTTTCACTAAACTTCAGGCTTTTACCATTCAGTGTTAACTTTGATACATTTTTACCTGAGAGATTTTTAATTTTTATTTCTACCGCAGATGTGATACCTGTTATTTCTCCTTCATATTTATTTGCGCTGCTAAAGTCAAAGGCAAGACATACCGGTTTTGAAGAGACAGCCATGATGGTATTGTTATATGAAAGCTTTGTTCCTTCCTTGAACATCCATTTGGGTGTTTTTTCATTGCCTCTGAAATAAATAAATCTGGCATCTGTTGATAAGCCTTTTGCACTTATTTCATTGGAATCCTGCTGCTGCAGGTAAATGTCACGTATATTATTCTTTGTTATGGCTGCTCCAATGTAATCATTACTACTCAAGTTCTCCATTGAAGGGACTTTTTCTTCTACCCCAAGGGGGATGAGAATTTGCATGAACATGGCTTTGTTTGTTCTGCAGGATACATCCAGGTAGCCGAATGAACCGTAATCACCTTTAATATAGCAGACTTCCCCGGATTTATCTGTATAATTGGCTTTTGAAGAAGTAAGAACCCACGAGGCGAGTTTTGATGCACTTCCGTACCTGTCGGTATCGTAGGTCCAAAGGCGGAAGTCCCCCTCCCCAGACATTTTTCCTCGGCCTCCATGTAACAATAAATCATATTTAGAATTGGAGTTCCCCGATAAGTAATCTGAAATGACAAAGTAATCCTGTTCAGGAAAGGCTACGGATCGTGCTATTTTATTACCGTTTTGATAGACGGCTTCTTTTTGTTGAAAATCAAAAAAGCTTGTATCTATATTATATTTTGACAGTGGGGTTTGGTTTATGTTTATATCTTGAGGAGCTTTTCCGTCAGCCAAGACTGTATTATGAGCTTCTCCCTGCATATACCAGGTTTCCCTAATGGGATCGGAAAAATCCTGGCGTGTATACCCGGCATCACTTGCCATTAGCTGGTCTTGCGCGTGTATTGTGAAACTTAGGTGATCATAGTTGTATTGGTTGTCGCTTTCTGCTACACCATGGAAAAGCAAATAACGGCTTTTTGGATCCTTATATGCCCATTTGTTCCTGAAGATCGTCTGACCGCCTTCATCCAGGAATACAGTAGCACTGCAGTTTGGAGCAATTTGCTTTATTTCCGGGCGATAAAGCATATACTCGTCAAGGAGCCAAGTATGATCTGAGCCTGAACCGGTGTAATCGACATTTAGTAAACCTTTTGAATTTATAGGTGGCATTTTGCTTTTATCTTTTTCATAGCTTTTATCCTTTTCAGGAGGATTCTTTTTGTCATTAGTATCAGGTTTTTTCTTTTCGGGGAATTGCATATCTTTTTTTGAATCTTTTTTAAGATTGTCATCCCACAGTGAAATATCAGTTTTAAAATACGACCATTGAAGTAGATTGCCCAATTTAGCTGAAGAATTTAATGGAGTAGAATCCTTCATATAAGCTGCAGCTACCATATGAAGGGGGGCCGGTTTTAGCCATGAGCCTTCTATGTTGGGCATCCATCCGCGTCCGTTACGGATTATTAATGCCCACTCGAAAGCAGGTTTATATATCTTGAAATTATCTACCCCGGATACATTTTTATAGTTCCACAGGAAAGGAACCATATTAACCAGTGAGAACATAAAATAGTGCGAGCCTTCCCTGTATACTCCGTCGGAGCTGAAAAAATAGCTTGTGTTCCGGTTAACTTCATAAAGGGATTTTCTCAACCACTCCTTAGCTTCAGGTTCACTAGAGAGTGTAAGTGCGGCAGAACCCAATCCCCAGGCTGGCTTTGAAAGATGATTATGAGGCCTTGGGGCCCAAACCTCTAGGTTATCATATATGACAGAGGCTTCCTTCTTAAGTTTAGCTCGAATATTTGTATTTTCTTCCGGGGATAAGTCATTATACATCCAGTCATAGGCGTCACAAAAGTTCTGAAGCCAGGGTCCCCTACGCAACTCATCTACAGGACCTCTTTGCTGTGGAGGCATAGAGTAAATGGGTCCCGTATAAGCTTTCTTCAATGCATTTATTGCTTTAGTGCGATACTTTACTTGCTTTGTCATGAGCCATGCAAAAGCATTATATTTTGCTATTCTTGATATATCACCATAATATTTTCGAATTTTTTCTCCGGAGTCACTGCTCTTAACTTCGCTAGGAAAGGGCATTGACAGTTCGGGTGAACTAAAGACGGTATCCCAAAGCTGTTTGGCATAAGAATCTGCATCTTTCTTACTTCTCATCTTTTCTATATCACTGCTGTTGAACCAAAGTGACGGGTGAACTTCTTTTTCTGGCAGTACCGGCACTTCTGAGGTCTTAAACCCGCTGTAGGTTGTATACATACTATTGTCAACACTATACACTGAAAAGCCGGTTGATAGGATTGAAACTATTACTGCTGTTGACAAAAGACACACAAGTTTTCTTTTCATTGCTATTACACCTCTTGATATTTACAATATACAATAGGTATATTATAGCAATATTTGTATACAATCTCCATTAATATGTGACAAGAGTATCAAAAAAAAGTTGACTTATATAAAATAAAGGCAAAACTATTAGTAGCTTGTACGGGTAATTTGCATGGACGAGTTCGGTTCTAGCATATGTATGGGGGGATGATTGCTTTTTCACAAAAGAAAGGTGGAACAGTCTGGGGCTTTGGTGATGATGAATAATGTTAAGTCGGCATATTTACTTAAGTTAATGTAGTATTGAGGCATGCTTGATGAATATAATTTGTATTTATTCCTGAGTTAGTTTTTAATAGTAAATATCAATACCAAAGTTGTAAAGTTATGTAATAGAATCAATGTCATAAAATTTTATGTTATAATAATTTATTGTAAAGAAATGGTTGATAATATCTTATTTCATTATGAAGCTATAATTTATATTAATTTAAAGGAGTAGAATGACATGAGTAAAGTACTTTACATTAAAGCGAATACCACCAGCCCAGAAAAATCAAGAACTTTTAGGATTTCTGATCATTTTGTTCAGGAATATAGAAGGGCTAACCCTAATGATGAGGTGATAACCCTTGATTTATGCAAAGAGGACATTAAATTACCTACTGAAAATGAGGTAAATAGTATAATGATTCCTAAAACAGAAGAAAGCCGGAATAACCCTGTTTTGAAATATGCCTATCAATTTGCGGAATCGGATAAATACATAATTGCTGAACCAATGTGGAATTTAAGCATTCCGGCAATGTTAAAGAATTATATTGATTATGTGACTGTATCTGGAATTACCTTTAAATATACAGAACATGGTGCAGTAGGTCTATTACAAGGTAAAAAGGCTATTAATATTATTACTCGTGGTGGTGATTTTTCGCATGAGCCGTTGAAATCCTTCTTAATGGATGATAAATACTTAAGAGTTGTATTTGGATTTATGGGAATCAGAGATTTTGTAACTATAACAGCTGAAAGACTTGATGTTATTGGCGAAGACATAGAGGCGATAATTCAAAGGGCAGTATCAGAAGCAGGAGAAATAGCTAAAACTTTCTAAAATAGATAAACCTATCACTAATTAAATGCAAAAGTGATTGTTTAAGTCTGAATACGGATTCATTTTTTTGTTTTTAGGAGGAGCACTTAGATATATTCAGTCCATTACCCGGTATAAATTCTGATACAAGCCCAACCAAGATCCATAAAAATTATTAATAAACCCAAGGAGACTATTGCCCTAACGTTATAGTCTCTTTTTGCATTTTAAAAATTATCTTTAGTAAATTTTAAAATAAATTAAGCATTGATTGATAAAAGATATTAGCAATGGTAAAATACAACGTGAGAATTTGGTATTCTATGCAGAGCCTGCACTATTATGTGGATTATGTGAAATTTCAATTTTAAAATAGTTCTTTTTTTTAGAGTTAATAGTATAAAGTCATGAAATAATATCTGATAGGGGGATTTATCCTGTTTGACCGTGAACATAAAAATTATTACGAATTGTCCGATGTTCAGAAAAAGGAATGGAGTTTTATTAGAGATAATATAAATCAATACCCTGATAACCACAGCAGACATATAGGGGGGTATGCAATTTTTGAAGGGATTGTTGATTTTTATATTTTTCAAGAAGCAATTAACATCTTTGTAAAACGAAATGACGGAATCAGATTACGATATAAAGAAATCGACGGTGAAGTATATCAATATGTAAGTGAATATAAGAAAATTTTTGTTGATTTCTTTGATTTTAGTAACTATGATAACCCCAAAATTGAGTTTGATAAATGGCTAGAAAAAGATTTTAGCAAATCATTTAGTGGTTTTGATAACGACCTTTTTTACTTTGCTTTGTTACAAGTGAATAAAAAGCAATCTGTTTTCTATGGGAAGATTCACCATTTGAACTATGATGGTTGGTCTTTTGGAATTATGGTTAACCAAATATTTGACTCGTATATAAAAATTAAGTATGGAGAGGAGTCGGATGCAAAAGATGAGATTTCATATTTACAACATCTTACTGACGAAAAAACATATTTGTTATCTGAAAGGCTTTTAAGGGATAAGTGTTTTTGGAATACGTACTTGAAAGGATATCCCGAACTGTTTTGTCAACCTATTCCAATGGCAATTAAAGTAGTTAATAGGATGTATTGCTTAAATAAAAAATTGACGGCTAGAATCAAAAAATTCTGTAGTAAGAGATTATCGTTATCTTCTTTTTTTATTTCAGTACTGTCTATATATTTATATATTGTATTGCAGCGGGATGATATTTTAATAGGCAGCTATATGTCTAACAGGGGGAGTGCTAAGGAAAAAAAGATTATTGGCTGCTTTGCAGGTGATATGCCTTTAAGGATCAAAATTGATGAAAATCAAACCTTTTACACATTTGCGGATAAGGTCTGTAGAAATATAAAAAGATGTCTTTTTTACTCCAAATATCCTAAATACCTGCTCGCTAAGGATTTGAAAATATATGAAAAAGGTTATAGTAATTTGTATCAAATATCTGTGAACTATAATGTTTTGCGACCGCAAGAGTCTCTTGATGGTATAAAGTTTAGTATAAAAGAATTGTATACGTCAACCTATACAACTACAAATATGCAAATAGAAATAATTGACTGGTTGGAGCACGAAGATAAACTTTTACTTAACTTTATTTTTATGCAGAATGTATTCTCAGAGGGGCAAATTGAGTCAATATATAATGATGTTTGCAAGTTGATCGATGTCCTATTAGAAAATAGTCATGTGGAAATTTGTGACATTAAACTCGGTAAATGGGAAATTTCTAGAAACTATTTAATACCGTAAGTTAGTTGAATGTCAACTGACTTACGGTTTATAGCTACATAACAACTTGCATTTTTAATATGTGTTTTATGAGGATAATATCGGTTTAACTCATATCACTTCTATATTCCAGAATATCACCTGGTTGACATTCTAATACTTTGCAAATTGCCTCTAATGTTGAAAGCCTAATTGCTTTTGCCTTTCCATTTTTCAATATAGAAAGGTTAGCCATTGTTATCCCAACCCTCTCTGAAAGTTCTGTGACACTCATTTTCCTTTTAGCTATCATTACATCAATATTAATTATAATTGCCATGTTATTCACCTCACACCGTTAAATCATTTTCTGATTTAATATCAATCGCTTCTTCTAAAAGTCTTTGAAGAACAGCAGCGAATACTGAGATTACCATTGAAGCAAAGATAGGGATCATTCCGACTATTATGAGACCTGGGGCATCGTCTTTCTCTGCTATGAGATAAACGAATGGCATCATTACCACAAACAAGGTACTGATTGTGATTGCACAGTATTTTATATTCTTTAAAGCCTTAACAGAAATTTGTGAGAAAGCTTTGTTTTTATCAATATAGCTTAAAAGCCTAAAAGCCTTATACAATGCAATGTAAAACGGTATCGCTGAGGCATATATGCCTACTAAAATGGGATATAGTATATGGGCATAATCCGGGTTTACCGGATTATTAGCTAACCAAGGCAAACCCAATATACATAAGGCAAGAACTGGAGTTCCAATAAAAATAACTGCTATCTTTAAGAAAATTGTTGAACTAAAAATTGCAGCTATCTTTAAGGAAATTGTAGAAAATAGTTTCATAAAAGGACACCTCATTTATTTATTTATAGATAAATTATATTTCATAATTTATCGAAAGTCAATAAAATATTATTGAGGTATAATATATTATTATTGTTATCTGAATACGAAATTTAGGTAAAGATGAATTAATAGGCTGAATACTATTATCCAGAGAATACAAACTAAATTGCTTTTTGATTGTCTTTATGAGTTATTTGAAACTAAAAATAATCGGGAACACAAATGCTACAACTGCGATCCAGGCTGCATAAAAGTACAGATAAAATGTTTGCCATCTCTCAAGTATTGAAAACTCAATTTTCTTTGCAAAATAGCGAATGTATAACAAGGCAAGACCGCCAAGGTTAACTAACAATGCGATATTTTCGCCAAGAGCGGCAACTTTGTTCGGAGTAATCCCAAATGATGATAGTCTAAAAAGTATTGCAGACAAAGCAATGCCATCGATAATCAGCGCAACGATTATTAGAGAAAGATTCAAATAATCAAAGATATTTGGAGCAGATTGTTTATCTCTGGCGGAAATCACATAAAGAACAAGGCCGAGAACTAATACAAGCATTAAATCAAATTGGATTAAAAAATCTCTATCCATAAATGGACTTCTTCCTAAAACTATCATGCTTAATAAAAATGCTGTCATGATTATTAGGAACAGAGGGCTGAAAATTTTGGCCAAAACAGGTGCAAAGTTTTCTACGATGCTTCTTTTTGATTCGACTAGAAATACAGTTATCATAGCAGCCGCGCATCCACCGTATACCAAAAAGTACTCGGGGACAAATTTACTAAGGTCGATTTGAATTGCGCTAAATAAAACTAGAGTAAATCCAGATAGGACTACGATTCCAGCTAATGTCAGTCCGCCATAAATCACTGATTCTCCGGTAAAGCGGATGAAATCCATCCTACCTTTGCTGCTGCGCCATTTTTCGCCAATATATGCAACCCCCGTAATTAGCCACAAAAACATAGGTAGATGGATTCCAGTCAGTAATTCAGTATTTTTAGGTGCAAATGACGGATAAAAATTAATTGTTACAGCACTTATAATAAAAATTCCTATGATTATACTGACCAGTTTGCGGTTAAGATTGTGCCTAATTGCGAAGAAACCAACGATAAAAGGCAAAATAAAGAACCCAAGATTTTTAAGAAAAAATAATTCTGACCCCGGGGAGAACATATGATAACCGAAAAGTTCAGGTATTTTTGCCATAGTCCCGGACAATATTGAAAAAATGATGACTAAAAAAATATCCTTGCGGGTCTTTTTCTTGATTTCTGGGTCTATGGAAGCAGAGAATAGATTTTTCCACATTTTTTCCGTATTAACCTTGGAATATTCTGAAGACAGCTTGTTGATACTACCTAAACGTTTCAGACTTATTAAAAATGCTTCATCCTCTGATAATCCCGCTTTAGTTAAGTCTTCGATTTCATCGCGTAAATGACTTTCAAGTTCTAAAATGTCAGTTTCTTTAAGGTTTCCTCCCGAACGTAAATTATCGCTCCATGCACGAATATTTGATTCTAACTCAAACATATTGAAACCTCCTCTATTGATTGTTTTACAACGTTTTTAATAAAGTTGAATGAATCATTTGCCATTGTTTTTTGTGAATATCGAGTTCTTTCAAGCCTTCTTCATTGATCCTGTAATATTTGCGTTGGCGGCCAGTTTGAGAATCTTTCCAGTATGACTCGATTAAACCTTGTTCTTCAAGTCGATGCAAAACAGGGTATAACATTCCTTCAGTCCAGATTAATTCATTACCGGAGAGCTCCTTAACTCTTTTGATAATAGAATAACCATAGCTGTCGTTTTCCTTCAAAATTGCTAAAATTAACGGGATTGCCGATGCGGCAACCAAATCTTTTGATACATTCATAGCATCCCTCATTATACCTAGAACTTCTATGCATATTAATGATACCTCGAAGTTCTAGGTATGTCAATACTGTAATTAATCAGAAGTGTGATTTTTTTTTATGCTCTTATATTATTGCAAAGTTTTCCAGACATATCTTCAGAATATCAAATGTTTTCTAAACCTACCGATAATTTTATTCTACGTATTAGATTTGGATTATTGTATATAGATTTTACAAAATCTTAATATCAGTAAAATGTATTGATTTGTCAGTAATATATTTATTTATTTATCATTTATGATGTAATATAATTAAACTAGTAAAAATGGAATTGGATGGTAAGAAATGCAGACGAGAAATATTTCTAAGGAGCTGAAACATGGCCCATATAATGAGAATCGAATCCATATCTCAAATAAATGAGATGGTTGGATATGAAAAACTCAAACACCCCCTGATAACACTTCTCGAGCCTTCTAAGGTAAAAGTGATACCGGTAATTCAGCAAAAAATCGTAATGAGTTTATATAGTATCAGCCTAAAAAGTGGCCATGAATGTAAAATAAAATATGGTCGTCAGAACTATGATTTTCAGGAAGGGACCCTGATGTGTTTAGCACCTGGGCAAACCATAGAGCCGTTAAGTTCATCCGATAGTACAGAATTGGATGGATGGGTTCTTATTTTTCATCCTGATCTGATAAAAAAAAGCGCACTTAGCAAAAAGATGAATGAGTATACTTTTTTTTCATATGATTCACATGAGGCACTTCACCTGTCAAATCAGGAAAGAAGAACGGTCACCGATATAGTAAAAGCAATAAAGTATGAGTATAGTCAGAATTTAGATATATATAGCCAGGATTTGATCATTTCAAACCTTGAGCTTTTGCTAAATCACTGCAAACGTTTTTATAGTAGGCAATTTGTTACACGTACAAATGTAAACAAGGATGTGGTTATCCGGTTTGAAAAATTTTTGAAGTCTTATTTCGACTCCGACAAACCAAAAACGCAGGGATTGCCCAGTGTCAAATATTGTGCTAACGTAATGTGCTACTCTCCAAATTATCTAAGTGATTTGCTGAAAAAAGAAACAGGTAAAAACGCTCAAGAGCACATTCACTTTTACTTGATTGAAAAAGCGAAAATCATGCTCCTGGGAACTCAGGAACCAGTAAATAGTATTGCACATTCATTAGGATTTGAATATCCTCAGCATTTTTCGAAACTTTTTAAGAATAAAACCGGGATGTTACCGTCTGAGTATAGAAATTAACAAAACAATTGATTAACGAGGAGGAGAGACATGAATTCAAACAAAAAAGCTGCAAGAATTGCAGGAATGTGGTATTTGTTTATGGCTCTATTTTATACTTTCAGCATGATCTATGTTGACTCTTCATTTTATGTACCAGGTGATGTTGTGTCTACAGTCAATAATATTCTCGCTTCAGAGTGGATATTCCGTTTAGGCTTCATAAGCTGTCTCATAGGTCATATCTGCTTCTTGTTCCTGGCAAATGCACTATACAAGTTGTTTAAACCAGTGGACAGCAATTTGGCCAGACAGATGGTAATACTTATTATTGTTGGTGTCTCGGTAGCTTTCCTCAACAGGCTTAACCAGCTTGCTTCAGTCCTGCTCCTGAATGGTGCCGGATATCTCTCAAGCTTTAAGACTTCTCAGTTACATGCATTGGCAATGGTGTTTCTTGATTTGCACAAGCATGGAGGAATGATTACCATGATTTTCTGGGGACTCTGGCTTCTTCCACTCGGACTGCTTATTTTTAAGTCGGATATTATTCCTAAAGTTCTGGGAATTCTGTTAATAAGCGCATGCTTCTGCTACCTGATTGATTTCTTTGTGTTCTTCTTTTTCCCAGGCTATATAGAAGCAACCGATACAGTATTCTCTGTCGTCGAGGCTGTTGCTGAAGTATCATTTATCCTGTGGCTGCTGATTAGAGGTGTAAAAGGTAAGAAATCAGATGCATGCGGAGTGACCTGAAGGATCGCGGCAAGGAAGCCGGTGCATTGACACGTCGGTCGAAATTTGGTAGATTTGGTAATATGTATATATACATATTACCAAATGTGCGAAGAAAAGTAAAAAAAGGTTCAGCATGGGTATTACTATACCACTAAGCTCAAGCTGTGAAATGGTAAGTAAGAATATTGTGTGTATGCATCTGTCGCGTTAACATAATATAAAGTAAAGGGAGCTTCGAGCTATGGAAATAAGTGAAATGAAAGAGTTGTTCAATAACGCAATAATTGCTTTGCCATCTTTAGATAAAAGTAAAACAATATCTGTTAAAGGGCTTCTGGAGCTGATCAGCATTAATACTGAGGGGTTGATACTTCCTCAGGCGTCTATTGTATTGAATACCTTAAAGTCCATCACAAAAACTAAAGTGCTTGAAATCACTGGCATGGTACAGATTGATAATTGCAATATGAATATAGTGCTCAGTATCGCAAAAAATGAACAGACCAAAGGTGTAAGCATTACCTTGGACTTTGAAGGTGAAAGCGGACAGGTACTATCATTTTCAGAGAGCTTAAATTCCCTACTTCCCCAATTATCCTTATCTAACGAATATATTCCGGTCGGTTTGGATTTGTCCTTAAGGAAAATAAGTCTGTCATATGATACTGCAAGCAAAAAGCTAAACGGCACACTTAAAGGAATTGCAGCTATAGATAAGTTTTCCATCGATATTAGCGGAAAAATAGCAGATAAGGAGGCAAGCCTTTCTTTCAGCATTCCGTCAGTAAGTTTAAGAAAAGCAGTATCAATACTCGTAGCTGATGCAGATGTGCCAGGAATTCTTCCTGAAATAATTCTTGATAATATGAGTTTTACTGTTTCATCTAAAAGTGGATTTACTGTAAAAGGGACATCTTCTCTGACATGTTGGGAGTGGGATATTGGTACCGGGCATCCCTTCAATGCTCAAATAAGAGGAGAATTACTTCTAAAACGCGAGCCTGGCAAAAGCATTATGCTGGTCTTTGATGTGATTGGCGAGGGGGATGTTATACTGGCAGAAAATGACTTGTATATTACGTCCATAGGGCTAAAGCTGCGGCTGAATGCGGATAAAACCTGGTCAGTCAGCGGAAATACAGTGATTGTGCTTTTGGGAGAACCTTTTACCCTTGATGCTGTTTACGAAAAAAAGACTGAAAAACTCACTCTGTCGGGAGCTGCAAAAAATGGGGGATACTTCAGATATATCCTGGAGGATATAGGAGAAATAGCTTTCAAAGACTTGAAGATTATATTGCAGAAAAACGTGAAAAAGTTTGCATTTTCAGTAGAGGGTGAGGGCGGCATCAAAATATACAGTCTGTTTGGGGTACCCGGTATGGAGCAATGTGAAAATCTTTTGAATGTAAACATGGCTGTCAGCCTGTTCTACGACCAAAAGAACTATGGTATAGTATTAAGGCCAGACAAAGCTGATCTGACTATTCCTATCCCTGCCCCTGTAAAGGATGGAGCAATCTTTTTTGATATAATGTTCGGGGGTTTGCCGGAATCCGATCATAGCACAAAAGGCGGCGGGATATTCTTGACGAAAAATGAAATTTCCGCATCAGTAAAGTTGAGGTTCAGAGGGCTGCCGGAAGAGCTGTATGCCCTTGTGCCCAAGGATGGTTCAACTGCCACTCTCAAGATATCCAATAAAGGTGCTGAGTTAGGTATAGACCGTATCACTGCTCCAGTGGAAATAGCCATACCTCCATTAACTACAAATGACCCTTCTACAGGTGAGGAGCGAATGGTGGATTTGGGTAAAGCATTGATTGATATGACAGATCTCAAGCTAATCCTTGGCAAGGAAATACAGCTTTCTGTATTATTCGGTGTGGGGATACCCCAACTTCTCAATAAGATATTCGGCATTAAGGAAGATGGAAGCCCTTCAGTAGAATTCTTTAATACATATGATGCAAGGGACGAAGCTAGCAAGGAAGAAACTACCATAAAAATGAAACTAAGCATCGGTACAGAGGGAGTTTCAGCTACGATTGTCGGTAAAGCCTCTCCTATTAAGGCAATCAAGCTTAATACCGAAAATGATAAAACTTGGATTCATTGCAATTTGGGTGAGTTTGGACAAGCAAGCTTCCAAATGCCTGTCCTCAGTCTGGACGCAAAAAGCGGAAGTTTCAGGGCAAGTGGTGGTTTCGATGTCACAAAACCCTTGGCATTGCCCCTTACTCCATTCAAAGCTCTCTTTGAGCTTGCAGGTTTGAAGGATTTATCGAATATGCTGCCTAACAGCATCTCGATGTACCTGGCACACCAGTTTGAGCATTCCGAGTGGCCGGATAAAGCAATGCCTCGTCCTTCATTGCTTGACAGTCAGGGAAACCTTGATACGGCAGAAATAAAAAGAGTATTTACCGGTTTTGCAGACTCAATGGCGGTAAAAATACCTGATGAGTTGTTAAGACAGTTTGATATGCTGGGGGATTGCTTTGACAGTCTGCCGGAAAAATTAAGACAATACCTGCAGTTCGAAATGCCAAAAAGCTTTTCCTTTGATCTTTCAGTTACAATTGATGGTGGAATTACATTTGAAGCCGGTGTGAAAGACGGAGACGAGCCGCTTAAGATTATTTTTCCGGCTACAAACGGTTTTGGTCCCATACTTGTAGGAATTGAACTTACAAAAGTTGCCTTCGGAGAAATACTATCAGGCAACTTCTTTACGCTGGAAGCGGGAGTATGTGTAGATGTCTTCGATATTTCACAGATTATTGCAGCTTTGGTTTTGAAAAAAGTCTCAGACAAAATCCCCGTTAAATTGCCGGTTTGTGCGCCTGACTTCATTCACACAAGAATAATTCTTGATGATGTGTACATGATTATTGATTACAAAACAGTAGCTATGATCACTGATGTACCTATCCCAATACCTATTCCTGTGTTCTTTAAGCAACTAGGAATTGTGTACACCGACCTTTCGGGTGCAGAAATACGTGCAAATACAGCATTTCCAAAGCCAAAATTGGATTTATCGGCTTTTGGCAAAATACTGCTGCAATTAAAGGATTTTTTTACAAAACATGATTCCATGATAGTACCTGAAAAATTAAATACAGATATGGACCTGCGGTTTATACTAAACCAAAACTTTATTACGCTTCCCCAATTTATCGGAGGCAGCAAGCTTTCTTTTGATGGCCTGAACGGAGAGAACAGTTCCCTTGCTTTTAATGGGAAAAGCCGCCTGGAAATTAGTTATCCGGAGAAATATCTGCAAGCCTTTACAATAGAATTATGGTTCAGGAGATATAGAGAAGGTGCAGAGGTAGAGGTTTTAGCTGCCGGCAGCAGAATGGAAACCTTTGAAATTCATCTGGGCGGGGAAAGCGGCTCAAATAGTGTCCGTTTCATTCCTATTCCAGGCTTTTATGTGGATACAACAGCAGAATGCTTTACATCAGAACATTGGGTTCATTTGGCTTGCGTATATGATCCGCGCCAAATGCCCAAGCCGGCAAGAATATATATAAACGGGATAGAACAAAAAACAACCCAACAGAATATAGGGATTCGACATACTTTGAAAGACACACCCTTCAACGGGTTATTCATAGGCTGCCGCGGGAACAAGAAGTACTACTTTGAAGGAGAAATTACTGATATACGGCTGTGGAATAAAGCACGTACCGGAAGTGAAATAAGAGAAAACATGAGTTTCAGATTGCTTTCAACAGAGGAAAACCTGATTGGGAATTGGCCTCTTCTGGATGGAGGCGGTACAGACAAAGGAATTTATGACCTCACAAGAAATAGCTCCTACACTAAAAAATGTGAAACAAGTTGGTCAAGGTCTGCGCCGTTTACAAATGACCGCTTGGAACTCAGCTTACTTGCTGTATGTGCAGCTTTTATGAATAGCATGAAAAGACTGAATATAAACGAATTAATACGTACTATACCTCTAAATTATAGAATAGGTTACTTACATCTTCCCGCTTCCGTGATACCATTGGATGTAGAGGCGGCTTGGATGGTTGCTACACCTGACGAATTTGAAAGTGTGTCAGGCGGTACAATCTGCTATGCTGGAGATGAAGCAAGCAGGCAGGTGCTGGAGGAGAAAATCAGTGAATTTAGACCTGTACGCAAGGACTTGCTTGAATTGCTGGATGTGGAGCAAAGGACAAATGCAATACTGAATCAGATAAATACAGCACCCGACACTTTGAAAAAAGTTAATGGACAGGGCCTGGCAATATTCTTGAAAGGCAGGACTTCTTTTAGGGGGCTGCAAACTGGCGAGTACACACCGGCAGCCTTCGGGGAAAATGAAATTTCCGTAATGTATGCCCTTACAACTTCAAATTCTAAAGGTTTTGCCACAGGGTACAAAATAGCAGCAAAACTGAAAGATATCTTTGATATTGAGGCTTTTGGACATATATCAGTTAATAATGAAATAAATGCTGCTAACCCCAATAATGCCGTAAAACTTATAGGATACGGACATCTTGATCTTCCTGCCTTAAATCACCGGCCTTTTAAAGGATTTATCAACTATATCCATAATATCCTGGAATTTGAGGGTCAGCTCGCACTATTTCCGGAAGACTTTTTCTATCAAGGCTTAAAATACCAGATTGAAGGCGCTCTCAAAGGATATCTGAGCAAAGAAAATTTTTATTTCTTTGGTTCTGTAAATTGCAATTTAGGCAGTTTGCGACTGGAAGGCGCTTCAGTCTACATCAGTCCTGAGCATGCTTATGCTGAGGGAACGTGGATGGGGGCGTCCGCTAGACTTGACATAATAAAAACCCAATATGGAATAGGTCTGGAAGGCAACGCGGGAATTTCACACTGCGGATTTAATGCTTTTGCTAACATCAAAATAGATACTTCACCGCTTTCCCTGAAAATCGGGGGAACTATTGCAGATGTTCGGGTTGAACCTTTTTTGAAAGTTACAGGTCTAAAAGAGAATGAAGGAGCAGCATTTACCATGGAATTTAAGGATATGAATCCTGTCATGGTTATTGAGGGCAAAGCAGAACTTCTGGGAGTATCAGCGGAAACAAATATTCATGCCTCCACCGCCGGATTTTCCTTTGATGTTAGCGGAAAACTTTTTGAAATGTTTGATTGCAAGCTTGAGGCTGAAGGTTTGATGATTAACGACCCGACTACTTTCAAAGTAAAAGGTACTTTTATTGAGGGAGAACAAGGGTATTGTACCTATATCAGAAATAGTGCTGTTTCAATAATCAATTCCTTAATGGACAGTGCAAATACTGTCTTTGAAAATATTAATACTGAATTGTCAAAACGTCAGGAAGAATTAAGACAAATCGATGACCGTATAAATAGCAGAAAGTCAGAGGTTTTGGCACAGATTGAAGAAAGCAGCAAAAACATTGAAGCTCTGAAGAGAACAGTTGAAGGATTTCAATATGAAGTTGATAAAATTCAAAACAATATCAATGAGCTTCAGGAAAGAAAAAGCAAACTCGGCAGAGAAATTGAACAGCTAAATCGCAGGCCCTGGTGGGAACAATGGGATTTGCCGGTTCAGGTCGGGTCGCGTGTAGGAGAACAAATAGCTATTGATGCAGAAATAGTTGTAATGAGAGTTTCACAGGAAGGTGTCAGGGCATCGCTGGAGTTGGCAAAGATAGCCTTGAGTATGGCTCAATCAGCAATTTCTGTTTTACCCGTTGAATTAGACCCTGAAATATTAATATTAACAGCTTCAAAAGAAACAATATTACAGGCAATTGAAATGCTTAAGCTTTCTCTTAAGGGTACAAATACAATTTTCCATGCAGGCGGAGGTCTTTTAGCGGAATACATTCGGGTAAATGGTGCAACCGATATACTTAAAGTCGACAATGCAGAGTTTGAGTGTAAACTTGAGGAGATTAAGAATTCTGAGATTGATATCAGATTGAAAAATGTAGAATTTATGGGCAATAAGGTATTTGACACACTTGAATGCAGGTTTGATTTTTCAAATCCAATAAAAAGTATGCAGGAATTAATAACCGGAAAACTACTTTAATTAGCCTGTTCGGTGTGTAAAAATCGGCGTTTACCAATTACCCTGAAGGCTATATGGAAAAAGTAGCATAAGTAACTTGAATACGGCATTATACCGGACTAAATAGAATCATTCAAGAAATATAAATCACTGAAAAAGCTGCTGCACACTAAAGTTTCAGTTTGTGCAGCAGCCCTTATTTATGCTTTTATAAAATGCGCTTTCTTCATCTGCTTTTAGATGTCCTTATTCTTTGAAAACAAAACTGCCATAGTACTAGGAAGTGCAATCATAGCCGGAAGGAAAACGGGTAGCAATATAAAGCATAGAACTATCAATCCTGCAATTACGGCTATGGCCAATTGCGATAAAAGTGTTAAACCGGAAGGTATAAGGGTTGCGAATGTGCCCCCAAGTATTATGGTTGCTGATGTTATTACGCCTCCTATATGTCTGGAAGCCATAACTATTGCTTCTTTTGGAGACATGTGAGGGTATTCTTTGTAACGCATCATCAGGAATATACTGTAGTCTACACCTAATGCCACGATTACAATGAAGGAGAAGAAGGGAACGTATGAAGAAACACCCTCTGATCCCATCAGATTTATGAAAAGATAGTTTAGCACAAACATAGCCGCATAGTACGACCCCATAAGGGATGCTGTTATGAAAACCGGTGTCCAGAAGGATCTTATAACTAGAAGCAGTACAAGGAATACTCCTATAAGAACTATTACTATCATTCTGTTAAGATCTCGATTCAATACATCATTCATATCACCGGTCATTGCGCTTGATCCTGACACTCCATATTTTGCGTTTGAAAGAACTGTGTCTTTAAGTCCGCCAGATAAAGTCTTGTTTATTTCTTTTACAGTTTTTAGAGCCTCCTTTGAATAAGGATCGTCATTCAGAACAATCATCAACTTTGTAATAGTCCTGTCGCCGGACATAAACATATCAAATGAATTCTTAAAGCCTTCATCATTTAAAGCTTCCTTGGGAATATAGAAGGTTTTATTTGTATTAAGTTGAGAAAGAAATCCGTTAGTCTTTCCAAGTCCGTCAGAAATTTGCTTTAGTCCGTTGTTTACATCGGATAACTTATTACCGAAGGAACTAAATCCATTGAGACCTGATACAAGCTGCTGCTGTCCTGATTTCATCTGTCCAAGACCGTCGGTTACGCTATCCATATTATTAACTATAGTGCCTATTCCTGAAGCTGCTTTACCAAGGCCGTTTCTAAGTTCTTTTAACCCTGCAGCCATTTGAGACAAGCCGCTGCTTATTTCTGACAAGCTCTTATTTGCTGTTCCAAAGCCGGAAGTGGCATTATTATAATTTTCATTTAATGCTTTTATACCTTCTGGCGAAATTCCGCTTAATGATTCTAATAACTTATCTATGGTTTGCTTTAAACCCAGATAGCTAGGATCGCTTTGAGAGTTTGTATAATTGTTTCCTAAAGCTGTTACCATTGACTGCATCTGGGACAGAGTGCTTTTTACACCGACAAGGGCCTGCGCAGCACCCTGGTAGTGGGTACCCATATATTTGTAACCAGCCTGCATCTTTTCAAAATTATCAGCTAACGATCTAATTCCGTTGCTCATCATTGAGAGATTAGTTTCTATGGTAGCTATACCGTTGCTTATATTTTGTGAATATTTTGAGCCACCAGCTATACCCGATTGAATCTGCTTTAACCCGATAGTTAATGCAACCATACCATTTTGAAGCTGTGCTGTACCATCAACCATCTCACTGACTTTTATAAAGTCTGCTGAACCAAGCTTATCCTGAGCCAACTTCAGTCCGTCATATATTTGCCCTACACCGTCTTGAGTCTTTGATATGCCTTTTGTGACTGAATTTACCTGGCTGCCGATATAAAAATTATCAATTTGCTTACCCTCGGGCCGTGTTACAGAAGATACCTGATGTATTCCATTTATTTTCTTGAGTCTTTCAGTCAAGTTATCAATTACTGAAAGAGATTCATTATTATCAAGTGCTTTGGTATTTTCAATAACAATATTAACAGGCATCGCCTGACCTTGGCCGAAATGCTCTGCAACTAGATTAAAGGCTTTTGAGGAAGGCTGTGTATCTCCAAGTTCTTTAATGGTATCAAAGTTAAGTTTTTGCTGGTGAAAATACACCGTTGGAACAATAATTAATGCGATGATCAAAACAGAAATAGCAGGATGCTTTATTGAAGCAGAGGATATTTTATCCCACAGCTTGCTTTCCTTATGACCGGATGTATTCTTTGAGGGCCAGAAAAGCTTATTGCCCAAAACCTTCATTGCAAGAGGTGTCAAGGTCAGGATTTCAAGCAACATAATGGCTACACCGATTACTACAACAATACCGGATTTATATATAGGTGATTCAGAGAAAATAAGGCTGAAGAAGGCTATCAATACAGTGAGTATACTAAAGGCGATTGTTTTTCCTGCGGTTTTATAGGTTTTTACTATAGCATCATCTATAGAGCAGCCGTTGGATAGTTCTTCCTTAAACCTGTTAAAAAGAAGGATATTGTAATCGGTTCCTATACCAAAGAGTATAAGTACAAGTAGCACTTGTGTAAGAGAGGTTACAGGGAAATTGGCTTTATCAATTAATTGAGCTGCGATACCCATGGAACAAAGATAGGAAAACGCTACTGCCAATAGGGATACAATAGGGGTTACTACCGATCTGAACATAATTATCAGTACTACCAAAATGAATATAACTGTTAATGCAGCACTCTTTTCTACGCCTGACAGAGCTGCCTTAAGATAATCATTACCTATAAAGTCTTCTCCTGTAAGATAGTGCTCTACATGTACGTTGCTCAGTTTATTATCAAAGACTTTTTTGATATCATCTATTTCTCTTGATCCCTTATCAAGCTTAAAGCTTACCATTAGCATTGTACCATCTTTTGAAATTAAAGAATTTTTTGCCTGGGGCATACTAAAGGGATCAAATATCTTATCAATTCCCAACTCAGAACTGCTGGCTCTGATTGCTTTTACACCATCACTGATTTGTTTCATTTCTTCATCGGAAATCTTATTTTTATCATAAAAAACTATAATATTATCGGTACCTTTCGATGTATCCATCTTGCTTAATATGGAATTTGCAATTACCGATGGACTGTTTTCATCAAGGCCTTGCTGACCTTTATGTCTTAGTATTGCATTAATATCAGGCTGAATCACTGTAAGCAGAATAGCTGCTATAACCCATATTGAGAATATTATCCAACGGGCTTTTATAATTTTTTTCAAACTCACTACTCCTCTCTTGGATTTTTATTAAACTGTTTACTGTGTTAACATCAGTAGTGAAATATAAACAACAATGTGTTGCGATAATATCACAAATGAATTATAATATGCATGATGATGCATTACAACCAACAGATTTTTTGATATTGTATATTCCACTACATATTTGGCAGATGTGTTGATTATTAATAAAAAATTCATATTTATTAAGGAGTAGTCATGAAAAATGAGAAAGCAGACCGTAGAGTAAAGTACACAAAAATGTTCCTTAAAAAAGGCCTTGTGGAGCTGATGCGGGAAAATCCAATCTCAAAGATATCCGTTAAAATGCTATGTGAAACCGCCGATATAAACAGGAGCACCTTCTATGCACACTATACAGACCAATACGATTTGCTTGAGCAGTTGGAGCAGGAAGTGATTGAAGAACTGAAAAAATTCATAAGTAAAGATGCTTTTTCCAAGCAAACAATACAGACAGTACATTCATTGAAACAAATACTCGACTATATAGCGCAGAATGGTGACTTATTCATAACTTTACTTAGTGAAAACGGGGATTCCTCTTTTCATAGAGAAATAATGTTTTTAGCACAGCAAAAAATAATCTCGGATATTCACAATGACTTGAATATAGATGCAAGAACCTCAGAGTACTTGAAAAGCTTCGCCATTACGGGTACTTTAAGTATAGTACAAAAATGGTTAATAGATGGTATGATCGAATCAACAGAAGAAATGACTGAATTAGTCTCAAAGCTACTTTATAAGGGTCCTTCAGCTTTTTACTCCTAACTTACTGTTTCTACATTATGTTTTTTAGATTTGTCATTTGCTTATCAAAAATTGCTAAAAAGTTTAACATTTTAGCAATTTTCGGTATACTTTTATTGTATACTATGTTAAAATGTCTAATGGTGACGGAGCTCACCTTCAAATGCGTAGATACTGATGGCTCCTACTTTGAACAGTCAAAGTAGGAGCCATCAGTTTAACAAAGTGCTAACTAAAATCTTATTTTAGTGAATAAAAAATTATTATGGAAAGGGGTACTAAAAATGAACTATTCACATGAGGTTGAACAAATGATTTGCGTCAAAAAAGGTCCAAATCATGGGCCAGCCCCAATTCCTGAAGAAGGAAAATGGGTAAAAGCAAAAGAGGTAAAAGACATATCCGGCTTATCACATGGTATAGGCTGGTGTGCACCACAGCAGGGATGCTGTAAGCTCACACTAAATGTTAAAGAAGGTATAATTGAGGAGGCTCTTGTTGAGACTCTGGGATGCTCCGGTATGACTCACTCAGCTGCAATGGCTGCAGAAATTCTCAGTGGAAAAACTATCCTTGAAGCATTGAATACTGACCTTGTTTGTGATGCAATAAACGTTGCAATGAGAGAAATATTCAAGCAACTTGCATATGGAAGAACACAGTCAGCTTTCTCAGAAGGTGGACTCCCTATAGGTGCAGGACTTGAAGACCTGGGTAAAGGCTTGCGTTCACAGGTCGGAACAATGTTCGGAACTAAGGCGAAGGGTGTAAGATACTTGGAAATGGCTGAAGGTTACATATTGAATATCGGACTTGATGCAGATAATGAAGTAATCGGTTATAAGTTCGTACACCTCGGAAAAATGATGGATGCCATTAAAAAAGGTGTTGATCCTAAGGAAGCTTATGAAAAGAACATTGGTACTTACGGAAGATTTGCTGAAGCAGTAAAAGTTATTGATCCAAGACATGAATAATTTAGAAGAGAGGTGATTAAAGTGGTTAGATTTGAAGGATATGAAAGAAGAATAGATAAAATAAATGCTTGTATGGCTGAATACGGATTTAAAAGTCTTGAAGAAGTAAAGGATTTCTGTACTTCAAAGGGTATAGATGTTGATAAAATAGTAAGAGACGTGCAGCCTATCGCTTTCGAAAATGCTGTATGGGCTTACACTCTGGGTTGTGGTGTTGCGTTAAAGAAGGGTGTTAAGAATGCAGCTGAAGCGGCTGAAGCTATAGGTATAGGATTGCAGGCTTTCTGTATTCCTGGTTCCGTTGCTGACTCCAGAAAAGTAGGTATCGGACATGGTAATCTCGGTGCAATGTTGTTAAAAGAAGAAACAAAATGTTTTTGCTTCCTTGCAGGACATGAATCTTTTGCTGCTGCAGAAGGTGCTATAGGCATAGCAAGAACAGCAAACAAAGTAAGAAAAGAGCCACTTCAGGTTATCCTAAATGGTCTCGGAAAAGATGCGGCATATATAATTTCAAGAATCAACGGTTTTACATATATAGAAACTGATTATGATTTTGCTACAGGCGAACTTAAAGTGGTTAATACCAAAGCTTACTCAAATGGGGAAAAAGCTAAGGTTAGAGTTTATGGGGCAAATGATGTTCTTGAAGGTGTTGCAATAATGATTAAGGAAAGTGTTGACGTTTCAATTACCGGTAACTCAACCAATCCAACAAGATTCCAGCACTTAGTTGCAGGAACATATAAGAAGTGGGCCGGTGAGAACGGTAAAAGATACTTCTCGGTTGCTTCCGGCGGCGGTACCGGCAGAACGCTTCATCCGGACAACATGGCTGCAGGACCAGCTTCCTACGGTTTGACCGACTCTATGGGCAGAATGCACGGAGATGCTCAGTTTGCAGGTTCATCTTCAGTTCCTGCACACGTTGAAATGATGGGTCTTATCGGTATGGGCAATAACCCAATGGTTGGTGCAACAGTTGCAGTTGCAGTTGCGATTGAGGAATCAATAAAGTAACATAATAAAATAATAATGTAAAGCCCAATCCAAGGAGATAAATTGTTTAAAATATCTTTGGATTGGGCTTTACTTTTTTAGTGTCCACGAAAGTTTAGGCTTACAAATCATTATAATCTTTGATTTTTCAAAATGGCTCACTCTCCCAAAACAAAAATTCTGATTAACTGTCACTTTAAAGCTGTAGACGGAGTTTCTATTTTTTCTTTACGAAATTGGTATTTACATGGGTGGCTATGTGGTCTTTGTCGAAGATAGTCATAAAATTAGATTTATTGACAATTAAGGTAGACAATGGTAGAATTGCGCTGAATAGATCTTTGAGAAACTGCTTTATATATTACAAATAGTATCGTTACTGCTAAAAAAAGATGGAGGCTGATATTATGAATAAAACATTGGAAATATTGTCACCAGAGCTTTTTATGTTGGCTATAGTTATTATTATGATTCTGTTTGGTGCCTTTGGAGGTTGTATCAATTACCTGATAGCCAGACAGAAAGCAATTAGAGGAGATGGCAAGACTGACAGTGTGAGCTTGCTGTACAGTGTTATACTGGGAATTGGCGCTTCTTTTCTTGTACCTCTTTTTTTATCCCTGCTTTCTAGCGATATTATTGATAGATTAGAAGGCGGACATACCGACTTTTTTATTTTTGGAAGCCTATGCCTTATCGCCGGAATCTCATCTGACAGTTTCATACAGGTTGTATCTAGAAATATGATAAAAAAATTATCTAAGGCTGTCAATACAGATGGGAAGGCCTTGGAAAACAGTGTTGTACAGTCTACTCAAAATGTGTTTACTGCAGCGGAGAATGCAGGACAGACAGAGAAAGGATCAGTTCCCGGATAATTTGGTGATATTTAATTGGAGGTGCAATCAATGAAACCAACATACTATAGTCAATATGATGAGCCATACGCAAGTTATCCGTATCCATCAGCAAATCACCCCCAGGCTAATATTAAAAGTTCAGGCTGTGGTGTAACTTGCTTTGCAATGGTACAAGCTACCTTGCAAAATCCCAAATACACGCCTATAGATGGTGCAAAGGACGCCATTTCTATGAATGACCGTGGTTTAGAGGGTACAGAGGACGAGTTTTTTCAACATGCGGCAGCTAAGTATAAATTACAATTCAGCCAGACAAGTGACCTGAATACGGTTTTAGATTCGCTTAAAAATGGTAAACTTGTTGTATGCCGCATGAAAGATTGGTTTAGACCAGGAGCCGGACACTTTATATTGTCTTGGGGAGTAAATAATGGGAAAATCCAAATTAATGATCCTGCCAGCCGTGAAAACTCGCAGAAACTATGGGACACAACGATATTTACACAAAAATGTATTAGGTATTTTATATATGGCAAGCTCTGATTCAATTTATCTATAAGGGTATTACTTGTTTCCTTCATAATTCCAGAGAACTGATTCTGGAAGGATGTTAGGAATATAGAATTCTGCCTCCAAATAGCCTTTCTTTGAAGGTTTAGGGCTAATACTTTCAATTAACAAATGCTCGGCCATTTCATAATCCGAATTGCTCAGCCAATGATTCATATATTCCAGCAAATCTTTCAATGCTTCCAGAGCACATTACAAAACCGCTGTTATCTCTCTTTTAAAAAACTCCCTTCCATAAATCCTTTGGATTCGCTTTTAACGTTTTAAATATCTATTCCCGAATACTGATTAATAGATCATCAAATTATTTGTAGAAGTCTGATCCTTAGTCCGGACTTATGCTGCATTTAACTTGTGAATTAATTGGCATCCACATAAATGTGATGGCATATATTAGTAGGGAATATGGCGATGACGAAAGAAATTTGGATGGCAGTGGAGGTATGCATGAATTATGGCGAGACAGTTCCCGTAGAGAGAAAACCTTATGTTTTGCTTTTTTTCATACAAAGAATCCTTTTCAAAAATTCCTTTGAATATATAGATCCTCTTGGTTTGATGGCTTTAGCCGCATTTATAGGGGAAAAGGGATATAATCCAGGGGTTTTTTCTGGTACGGTAACAGAAGCAGCTGCGGTGTTGGAAAGAGAGATAAAAAAAAGGACTGTCTCTGCAGTAGGACTGTACTGTGATTTTGAAAACCAATCGGTAGTAGAGAGTTTCAGCAGCTATGTAAAAGAACACTGGGGTATACCTGTCATTGTAGGCGGACCCCAGGCAGTGGCGCTAAGCAAGGAATTTATCACTTCATCAGGATGTTTCGCTGTTGCTCGTGGTGAAGGTGAATATACATTATGGGAGTTGTTGGAATATATAGTACACAACAAAGGCAGTATTGAAGGCATAGCCGGCATTACATACATTAATGAAAAAGGCGATTTGAAATCAAACCCGGACAGAAGCTTAATTACGGATTTGGACGCACTGCCGTTTCAAAATCCGTCCCATTCTCTTACCCAACGAAAAAATAACTTCTCTTTATTGACCGGTCGCGGTTGTCCGTTTCATTGCGCTTTCTGCTACGAAGGTGGAAACACAAAAACTGTACGTCTGCGCAGTGTTCAAAATGTAACAGCTGAAATAATCCGATTATTTGACCAAAATCCATACGCAAGATATGTATGGTTTTCCGACGACACATTTACTCTCAATACGTCTCGTGTTCTGGAGTTTTGTACAGAATTGACCCGTTTACGCGAAAAAAAGGATTTTGTATGGTTTTGCGAGGGTCATCCCAGCACATTGGTCAAAGAACCCGGGGTAATAAGGCAAATGGTTGATGCGGGACTTGTCCGTATGCAGATAGGAATAGAGTCAGGTTCCAGGCATGTAATAGAGCAATACCGCAAGCAAACTACACTTGAGCAAATTGAGGAAGTAATCCTATTGTGCCGGGAAGCGGATTTGCCCCAGCTTTGCGGCAACATAATTATCGGGGGAGCTGGAGAAACCCTGGAGACAATAGAAGAGACTTGGGCATATATCGACAAGCTGCTAAGCTTAGCGCCAGGCATGCTGGACATATCCCTGACCTTGTTCATGCCTTTTCCCGGTACGGCTATGACGCGCTGCCCCAGAAAGTTTGGAATGGACATTGTAGACCCGGACGCTTTGACATCAATAGGAGATTATCCTGTAGCTTCTACTGAAAAAATGGAATTGGGCGAAATAGCTTCGGCACGGAGAATGTTTACACACAGGATGCTGGAACGTATGAGTGAACTGGTAGATAGGGGTTTGGTTCCGCATAGGGATATAATACGGCACTACCGGTTGAATGCTGACTATGGGATTTCCAGTATATGGCATAGAGCTATTTATTCTCAAAAACATTTTCTCCACAGGCGGTATATGCTTTTGGCAGGAAGTTCCGCGAAAAGGATGGAGGACATTGATTCCAGCCAAATTGACAACTATCGTCCGGTACGTGTTTTTACTTTATGGAACGGTATTTCTTGGAGGGGAGATATACCTGAAATACTTGGATATGTATTGTCACCCCTTGAATATGAACTGATACTTCTTTGCAGCGGAAAACTTAAGTTATGGCAAGTGGTGGATGAAATCTGCCGGAAGTTTTCCGGAAGGTATGAAAACTCAAAGGAGGCAAGGGAGATAATTATGAAAATCCTTAAGGAATTTGAAGGACGGAACTGGCTGGTATTTGTACCCTACTAATCACACCTGACGGATTGGTCGGGCAAAAAGGAGAGTAAGTATGGAAGGCAGGGTCTTGCTATTTAATATACACAGGATAACAAGCGATATATTGAATCTAGAAGTGGAATCGCCTGGACTGCTGGCACTGGCTGCTTTTTTGGAGACCAAAGGGTATGATGCCCTTGTTTACCAGGGGGAGCCGTCCTTGGCAAGGGATTTTCTTGGGAGACAGAGCAAGGAAAATATAATATTGGCTGTAGGCTTTTATTGCGATTTTGAAAACCGGACTGAGGTTTCGGAGATGAGCCGGTTCATTGCCAGCAATTACGGTTTGCCGGTAATTTTTGGGGGTCCTCAGGTAAGTGGTATGGATGCTGAATATATAAGCAATTCAAAATGCACCGCTGCTATAGCCGGAGAAGGTGAAATTACACTGTGGCGCTTTCTGGACTGCCTCTGTGAGCAAGGGGGCGACTGGCGGGAGCTGGGCGGTGTAGTTTATGTGGACGAAAGTGGGACTCTCATACAAAAGCCTTGTGGGAATATAGTTCAAAACCTTGACGAGCTGCCTTTGCCGGCACTTCACAGGTGGGTAAACAGGCCTGTACGCAGGAAGGCTCATGTACTGACAGGCCGAGGATGCCCTTTTAATTGTGCTTTCTGCCATGAAGGCAGCCTTTCGAGAAGTGTACGGCTGCGAAGCGTGGAACATGTACTGCATGAGGTGGAAACAATACTGGATAATGAACCTTACATAAATTATATTGTTTTTGCGGACGATACGTTTACATTATCACCTGAGCGTGTGAAGAAGCTATGCGAAGGGCTTGTACGTTTGAGACAAAAAAGGGACTTCATCTGGTACTGTGAGGGGCATATAAAGCTCCTGGACAAATGGCCTGAAATGCTTGCAGATATGGTAGAAGCCGGGATGGTCAGGCTGCAGATGGGAATTGAATCCGGAGTGCAGAGTGTTCTGGACAAATATAACAAAGGAACCACGGTACCGCAAATAGAAAATGTAATCAAGGCTGCAGTTGATGCAGGGGTACATCAAATCGTAGGATTTTTTATAACAGGAGGTCCCTTCGAAAGCCGTGAGACCATAGAAAGGAACAAAGCCTTTTATGAAAGGCTTATTGAGCTTGCGCCGGGCATAATTGAATTAGGCCCCAGCCCGTTGATGCCATACCCTGATACTGATATTGCACGTTGTCCCGGAAAGTATGGCATACGCATTCTTGATCCAAAAGGAAATACTACTTTCTCCGACTATCCTGTGACTGAGACAGAGGCTATGACAAGAGAGGAAATCGCAAAGGCGCAAAAAGAATTGATAGCCCATGGTGTGGGTGTAATGATGCGGCTGTTTAGGCAAGGCAAAGTGCCACATGAAAGGGTGCTGAACTGTTTCCGTTTTCACTCCTATGGAGCTGTGTCTGTATGGTATACTGCAATTTACAGCCAGGTTCCTTTTGTACACGGCTATTATACACTGCTGGCCCGTGGGGCGGTAAGCCGGTCTGATGAAATCCCTGAAAACCGGATTGAAGAGTGGCGTCCACAAAGGACTATGGAGATATGGCATGATGTTGATTTTTCGCAGGGATTCCCCAGAATAGGAAGGGATGTACTCTCGCCGCTGGAGTTTGAGTTGTTGTTGTACAGTACAGGGAAGCTGTGCCTTTGCCAGGTATTGGACATTGTATATGATAAATTCTCCGGCAGGATTGAAACCCGTAGGGAGTTTGATGATATGGCAAGGCGGATATTGAGGTCTTTTGAAAAAAAATACTGGTTGGTCTATGCACCATTGTAGACATTCTTATGGATGCATGATAAAGCAATATCAGGGGGATTAATTCAATATTATGAAATCTGTTTTACTTTTTAATGTGAAGCGCGCCATGGCTGGACCATCCAATGATTGTTCCGACTACATGGGAGCCTTCTATCTTGCTGCAGTACTTGAAGAAAGAGGGTATGACCCATGGGTATTCCACGGGTATGCTCACGAGGTACCGGAGATACTGGCAAGGGAAGTATCGTACCGGAATATTGCAGTTATAGGTTTTGCATGTGATTTTGAGAACCGTTCGGTAGTGGAGGAATTAAGCCTTTTTGTCAAAGAAAAGTACCGGATTCCTGTAGTTGTGGGAGGCCCTCAGGCTATGGACCTAAAAGAGGACTTTTTTAGAAAGTCACGGTGTGACTATGTTGTAAGGGGGGAGGGTGAACATACCCTGCCACAGCTTATAGGCTTCATTGTAAAGCATGAGGGCAGCCGTGAAGATATTAAAGGGATTACATGGCTGGATGATTCGGCGGGTATTGTCTCAAACGCTGACAATGAACCTGTTTCTGACCTGGATACATTGCCCCTGCCGGCATACCACCGTTCTCTCCACACCGGCAGGACTTACGGGCGGAGTATATTTACCGGACGTGGATGTCCTTTTTCCTGCGCGTTCTGTTATGAGAGCAACCATAAAAAGAGGGTCCGACTGAGAAGTATGGATAAGGTGATGGAGGAAATAAAACATAACCTTGATACTTATCCGGAACTAAATTATATCATTGTTTCGGATGATACGTTTACTTTGAGTACTGAAAGGGTTCAAGCATTTTGCAAGGGCATAAAAATACTACGCAGCGGAAGGGATTTTGTATGGTATTGCGAAGGCCATGTACATTTACTTGCCAAATGGCCCGGGATGATGCGGCTGATGGCAGAGTCGGGGCTTGCCCGTTTACAGATAGGCGTTGAAACAGGCTGCCAGAATGTGTTGGATTTATACAGAAAGCAGGTAACGCTTGATGAAATTGAGTTTGTTATAGAAGAAGCAGTAAAAGTTGGGGTCCCGCAAATTGCAACCAATCTGATTATCGGCGGCCCTGCGGAATGCGAAAAGACAATTGGAGAAACAGAGGCTTTTGCAGAGAGGCTTTTGAGGAAAGCTCCCGGAGTGATTGATATACTTACAGGATTTCTGCGGCCCTATCCCGGTACAGCAATAGCTGAAAATCCAGAGGCTTTCAAGCTTGCCATATCAGACCCTCAGGGAGCCAAATCCTTTGACGACTATCCGCTGATTGAAGCAAACGGCATGACTTTGGAGGATATCTTAAAATACCGCGTCCGCATCAGCAGGCATATTTTCCGTGTTATGAATGAAATTACGGACAAAGGGCTGGTTCCTTACAAAACCATCCTGTCCCAGTATAAAAGTGCTATGAAATACGGTATCACCAGTATGTGGTATACGGAAATCTTCAAAAAAAATCATTTCCTGGATGAGTACTTCAGGATGATTGCAAAAGGTGCAGCGGTACGGTTTGAGGATGTGCCGCAGGATGAATTGATGAGGTGGAGGCCTCAGCGTACA
Organism: Clostridia bacterium; assembly: GCA_026414765.1. Classification (NCBI taxonomy): domain Bacteria; kingdom Bacillati; phylum Bacillota; class Clostridia; species Clostridia bacterium. The sequence continues at coordinate 33,283 of JAOAIJ010000041.1, forward strand.
GTTGAAATACGTAGAGCTGTAAACTTTGAGCAGGGGTTTCCGAAAATCGGGGGGTATGTCCTGTCACCGCTGGAATTTGAGCTGCTTCTAAGGTGCTCTGCAAAACTGCGCTTCGAAGAAGTTCTTGAGGATATGTACAGCACTTTCGGAGAACGGTATGAAGGAATGGAGGCTTTTAAAGGCAGTGTTATTGAGACTTTCCGTAAGTTTGATAAGATGTACTGGCTTGTATTTTGCAAAGTATAGAATATGACTTTATGAGCTTTACTGTATGTGAAAGGAGGTGAAAAAAGTGTCAATTAATAATGCGAAAGCCCTTATTCAAAAATTACGTTCTGATAAATCATTAGCGAAAGCTTTTGCAAACGCAAAGACTACTGAGGAATTTCTTAATCTTGCGGCAAAACACGGTTATGATATTACCTTGGATGAATTTACAGAGGCTTTAGACGAGCTTAAAGATGTCATATGCGAGTCTATAGATGATCTGAAAGATGCTCTGGAGGAGTCAAATGATGACGGTAAACAGATTGACCAGGCAGTCGGGTTGACAATAGTGGGTGTGGACTATGCTTTTGTAGCAGTGCAGACTTCCTCGACTTGATACCCAGTTTCTAAAGCGATGCCTGTCCGTATATTTATACGGCAGGCGTCATCTTTATGCATATACAGTCAAGGGGGCATAAACAGCACCCAATGGCGTTCCTGGAAAGTTTTAAGAATACCCTCTAAGCTATTGCAAAGTTGATCTCCTGATAATCCATCTGGATGCCTTTGCTCCATGAGGAGCTGGATACTGTTCAGATTTATTTTTCCGCTGCATAGTAAAAGCAGTTCGTACTCAATGGGTGAAAGAGTTGCTTCATACAAAGCAGGTCGTCCATTAGACCAGCCAGCCTTATCCTCTATATCGAAAACCCTGCATGGATACCAGTTTTTCAGCTCTGACGGGAGGATTTCTTCCAGCCTTTTTGCCGGTGTAGTGATAAGCATTGTATAGTAGCGCCTTATTGCAGTATCTTTTGTATACAGGTATTTATACCATGTGCTGGATACCCCATAACGCAGTGCAAGCTCAAAATGCTTCTTAAGCCTGCCATGGGGAATCTTGTTGGATTTTAGCAGATATTTCATCGTATCAGAAAGCATTTTTACAAACTTATACCTTTCGTGGCACAGTTCTTCCCTTGAAAATACAAGGGTTTCTGTTACAGGAAAATCCTCCAGCGAAGTGAGTGAACTGCGGTCCAGTATGTTCAGGCCAAAATCATGTGGGTAATTGGATATGGCTGTGTTCGGAAGGGGAATAACAAAAGTAGTGGAGATATCCAGCAATCCCGGTGTTGCAATGAGAAGCTTTTCAATGTAGGTTGATGTAAACTCAAGAGTTTCTTTTGTTTCATGTACTCCTCCTATGATGAAATTACCGGCCAGCTGGGGCAAGTCGCATTCCCAGCATAGGTGCACCACCTCTTCAATCTGTTCCACTGTCGTCTGCTTGCCGTACATATCCAGAGCAGACTGCCATCCGGCCTCCATACCGATTTGCATTCTTACCATTCCTGCATCCTTCATCATGGAAACAAGCTGCGGCCATCTGGACAATATACTCGCATGTCCTTCACAGAACCATACAAAGTCCCTGGAACTCCGGAGGTCTGACATGACTTCACAGAACAAGGCGATCCTGTCATAGCTTATGGTAAAAGTGTCATCTACAAACCAGATATATTTTATTTCAGGGTTTTCATCCAATCCGCGGATTATTTCCTCTTTTACTGATTCCACGCTTCTAAGGCGTAGCTTTTTTGTATTTCCGCCCTCGAAACAGAATGTACATCGAAAAGGGCAGCCGCGCGCAGAGGCTACAGACAGGTTATATTTATGAGGACGGCGCAGAAGGTGTTGGGAACTGGGAGCTGGGAGTGCAACCAGGTCATCTATGGGAGGACGTTCGGGAGTAGACACCTCCAGTCCGGCTTCATCAAGGTATACGATACCCTTTATATTTGCAGGGGTTCCTCTACCCCAGGCCATCCAGTCTAAGAGCTCGCGAATGACATATTCTCCGTCTCCTCGAATAAGAAAGTCACATCTTGCAGCTTTTAAAAACTCTTCACCTACATGAAGAGCTTGGGGTCCTCCTACTAATACTCTCACCCCATATTTTTCTTTAAGTATAAGGCTCATAGAAACAACAGCACTCTGATTGTCATAATCGCAGTAAAGCCCTACTGCAAAAATCGGGTATTTCCGGGATTCCTCTTCAAATACCTTTACTGCATCGGTGGTTATGCCTGTGAATACACGGGCCCGGTACCCATTATCCTCCAGAAAAGCAGCAATGGACATAAGACCCAAATTATCGAGATATTCGAAGGTACGTTTATAGACCATTCTCTGGACATACATAAGTAGTATGGTTATGCGCTCCATTTCAGCCAGCCCCCTCTCTCACCGCCCTAAAGGAAATAAACAACTGCCGCTTCACTGACATTCAAAAACGGGCATACGCCAGCCATCGTTTTTCTTCAAACCCTTCAAGCAGCTTCAGAACTGTACCATCAAAGGCATCCCTGCTTTCAAACCTGCTTCCGAAGCCTGCGTATAATCTGTCCAGTATTTCTCCCAGCCTGAGTTTGCCACTGCATAAAAGAAGTAACTCGTATTCCAAAGGAGAAAATACATAGTCATTGATTTGTGGAAATCCACTGTCAAGTGATAGGGTATTCCAAATTTCAAATACTCTTTGGGGATGCCATGAATACAGCTCGTGTTTGGCTATGTCCTGTGAACGGCATACTGCATTACGAGCCATTAACTGATAATAGCGGTTGTAAATCGGATGCTTGATAAATACATTGATAAACCACCGGGAATAGACCCCGTACCTATAGGCTAGGCGATAGTTTCCAATGATTACATCATGGGGTATTTTCCCCCCGGTATACATTTTCATCATTGTATTATAGAGGTGTTTGTTAAGCCTATGCCTGGCGTTAAACAGTTCCATCCAGGTAAATGCCTCCGTTTCGGTCAGAGGAATATCCTCGAGACCTTGGGTTTCACGTTCTGACAGCAGACGTAAGCCGAAATCCTGAGGTCTTTTCGTAATGGCTGTGTTGGGATAAGGCATGAGGAAGAAACCCAGGGATTCAAACCTGCCTGGCGCCAGCTCCATAAGTCTTGTAACCAGATTTGCCCCGGCTTCAAGGGTTTCCGGGCTTTCAAGCGGGCCGCCCACAATTATATTGCCAGTTATTTGAGGTATCCCGGCTTTTACACTTTCACGTACCACAAATTCCATCATTTCTGCTGTGGTTTGCTTTTTATACAGAGAAAGCACCTCGTCAGAACCTGACTCAATGCCAAGAAACAGCTTCACGAGACCTGCATCTGCCATTTGTTTCAGCATCTCGGGCCATTTGTACAAGGTTTGGACATGGCCTTCGCAAAACCATACGAAATCCTTCTTTTGTCTCAGTCGTTTAAGCCCTGTGCAGAATTGCTCCACACGCTTTGGGTCCAGAGTGAATGTATCATCAATAAAAAATATATACTTGCAATTCGGGTGTCGTCCAAAATGGCAGGTAATTTCGTCAAGAACATTCTGTACGCTTCGGAAACGGACTCTCCTGGTATTGTTTCCTTCATAGCAGAATGCGCAGTGATAGGGGCAGCCACGTCCAGTCATGACAGGAAGGATAGACCAGGATTCATGTCCTTTTTCCAACCTGAAGTCAGGCCACGGCAGGCTGTCAAGATCTTCAATTGGCTTTCTGTCGGGACGGCAGACCATCTCTCCACTTTCGTCAAGGTATGATATGCCGTCTAGCTCTGCCCGGCTTTTTTCACCCTTTATATAGAGATCCAGCAGTTCAAGGAGCGGGAATTCGCCATCTCCACGGATAATTGCATCACAACCCGACTTCTCCAGAAAACTCTGGTTCAGTCCAACGGCCTGGGGACCACCTACAAAAACGGGTATACCCCATTTTTCCTTGATGTACCTGGATATCTCTGTAACCAGCGTGCTGTTTTCATAATCACAATAAAACCCTACGGTCAGTGCACCATCTTCAGCCATTTTCCTTTCGATCCATTCCATGGCTTCATGGGCGAATCCCCGGAACAGTGCCGCACTATAGCCTTTTTCCTTCAGGAAAACAGTAAGGAGATTTTGGCCGATGCTGATATCTTCCGGTACAGAGCCCCAATTTTCCCGGTGGGTATTTATAAGTAAAATATCGTATGTCATATAAAATTACCCCACATATATAAGTTTAAAGTAAACATGTAAATACAGCTTATATAGCTGTATATGCCAGCCAATACCTGTCTTCAAATGACCTGAGTATTGACATGGCAGTCGTGTAAAACTCCCCATATCCTTCAAATCTGCTGCCAAAGCGCGAAAAGATTACATCCAGCACCTGTTGAAGGGTTAATTTGCCTGTAGAATGCAAAAACAGTTCGTATTCAAGAGGGGAAAGAACCTGACTACCGATACGGGGATAGCCCTTTTCATAATCTACAGAAGCCCACATATCTATTGTGCGCTGAGGTCTCCATGTTTCCAATTCATCCGGTGCTATATCAATTGAGCGTCTGGCAGCACCACGCGATAAAAGGTTGAAATAGTTGAACAGCACCTTATACTTCTTAAATATTGTGCTATGCCATAAGGAATCTATTCCATAGTTTTCATATAGTGTGAAATGAGAAAGTATTTTTTTGTGAGGGATTTTGCGTTTGGCTTCCAGACTGCACATACAGGAGATAATCTGAGAGTAGTATTTTTGCTGCACTATAATAGGCCAATCTTTTCTGATGTCTTTTAATTTCCAGGGAGTACTTTCATAGTTCTCCAGCAGGATCACACTGTCTGAAGACAAGTTATCTTCTGTAGAAAATGGTAAATCAGAAGCACTGTAAATGCGAAGAAGCGGGCTAGGCCCGGGTTCGAAGCTTCCAGGTGATGCAGTAATCAACCCTCTTACACGTTCTAGCACACTTTCAATATTTTCAATACTCTGTGGTAACCAATCTAATACCATATGACCCACAACCTGTGGTATGACACCTTTGGAACAGAGGACGGAAGCGTATGTAAAATCATTATTATCTGACTGCGTGTTAATTTCCAGTTCGATTCGCACAAGGCCGCAGTCTGCAAGTTCTTCAGCCAATTCAGGTATGTCCGCTAAAACGAAAGGTTTACACCGGCATCCCCATACAAAATCCCGTGTGTTTTTCAAATCTGCCATTCCTCGGCTGATTTGTGAAGCCTTCACAGCATCGCGGGCAAAGTCGTCGCCTGTTAGGCGTATAAACTTCAAATCCGGAAATTCCTTTAGTCTTTTCTCTACTTCATCTAAAATAACTTGGACATTCTTTTCTTTGACGAATACGTTGTTTTCCATCACAACCCCCATAAAGCCTAATATTCTGTGTACCCTAGCCAACGACGACCTTCGAACCGGCTCATAATTCCCAGTACAGCAGTACAGAAGTCTTCGTAACAGGAAAAATCGTTTTTAAAATTGGAATATAAGCACATACAGATTTTGTTCAGTGTTGTTGTTCCCGTACACGACAGAATAAGTTCAAATTCAAGCCATGATAATTTCTGTCTGGCTATTATAGGATTGCCGCTATCAAAATCACAGTATTCCCATAATCTGAAAGTACGAATGGGACAATGATTCCATATTTCACTGCCGGGTATTAGTTTAGAATTCACAATAGAGCCCTGTTCCATTAATGTATAGTAGTTTTTTAGAATATTGTCCGGAGAGTAGACCATTTTGTACCAATTGCTCTCAATCCCATATTTATGTTTCAGGCGGAAATCCTCCAATATACGGGCTTCAGAGATATGCCCTTCTTCCTGGAGGTTTAGCATTTTAGTAAGGATGTGGTTTGTGAATTCCATCCTCATGGAGGTTATTTCCTCACGGGAGAGATCTCTGGTTTCAGCAACTGCAATATCACCCGATGAGGTAAGGGAGTCTATATCTATAATGTTTAAGCCAAAGGCGGATGGATTGCACGTTAGGGCCGTATTAGGCAAAGGGAGGAAAAATGTAGAGGTAATATCCACCATGCCTGGTCCTATATCAAGAAGCCTTGCTACAAATTTTTTTGTTTCATCAAAGGTCTGCCGGGTTTCCAGAGCGCCGCCGATGATAATGTTCCCTGCTAGCTGTGGCAAGCCCTTTTTCCAGCATTGCTGGACTACATCTTCTATTTGCTCTAATGTGGCTTGCTTTCTGTATAGTTCAATAACACGGGGAGATCCGGATTCTATTCCTATCTGCATTCTGACAAGACCTGATTCTAGCATTGCAGATAGCATGTCGGGCCATCTTATGAAAGTACTTGGGTGGCACTCACAAAACCAGACGAAATCGTATTCCCTTCGTAAATTTGCAAATTCTCTGCTAAAGGCTTCAATACGCTTAGGGTCGAGGGTGAAGGTGTCATCTGCAAACCATATGTACCTAATACCAGGGTTATGTTCCAGGGCGCAGCGGAGCTCGCTAATTACATTGTCCACACTCCGCAGGCGTACTTTTCCAGGGACGCTTCCTTCATAGCAGAAAGCGCAGTTGAAGGGGCAGCCGCGCCCGGTCAGCAGAGTAAAACTTTTTCTGTTTTTATAAGAGGTCCAATCCTTTCCTGGTTTTCTGAAAGGTAATCCATCAAGGTCATTTATAGGGGGGCGTGGCTTTAAACTGATAAGGTGATTGTCCTTATCAAGATAGGAGACTCCAGCAATGGTTTCAAGGGAACCGCAGCCATGAAGAAAGAACTCCAGTAACTCATAAACCGGATATTCTCCTTCTCCACGTATTAGTACATCACAACAGGAGTTTTTTAGAAAACTGTCTCCCAGGGCTACTGCCTGCGGGCCTCCTATAAACACTTTTGTGCCCCATTTGTTTTTTACTGTCCGGCAGAAGCTTTCAACTACCGAGCAGTTTTCATAATCACAATAAAGCCCAACAACATCCAGGCCATATTCAGATATTTCCTGATCAACAACAGAGAGAGCTATGTGAGCTGGGCCTGAAAAAACTTTGGCATTATACCCTTTGTCTTCTACAAAAGCAGCAAGTGCCTTTAATCCCAGTGGTTCTGTAAGTTGATAGAGATTACCTGTACCAAGACGCTGCATATATATAAACATGATCTTACCTCTTATGCTGTCTTCAGGCTTACTCCCGTCTAAGCTTTTAGATATTCCTTCAACCAACGTGCATGCTCCTCTTGTGAGATATTGGCAATTTGGCGTTGCCTATTACAATATATTCGTAAAGCTTACTGATTATATCTTTGCAAGAAGTAAGTTTATCATTTTTGGCAATTCTGAAGCTAAAAACGCGGCTTAAGTTGCTTTGAAGCAATAAATCAATCTGAATATTACAAAGCTCTTTGTGCTTTCTTAATAAAGTAATATAATAGGTATTGATGAATGAAAAGATTTGCGGAGGATAAGAAATTGATTAATACAATTGCCTTGACAGAGGATTTAGAGCTTCTTATAGATGTTCCTATTGAGCGCTTGACTGAATCGGACATTAACTGGTATTGGGTGGATATTACAGAGTGTGATGAAAGTTATAAATCATTATTAAGCGAGCACTTTGGTTTTCATCATTTATCAATAGAAGACTGTTTACATTATTATGAGCGTCCCAAGGTAGACTACTATGATACATATAATTTCTTTGTTCTTAATGCACTAAATATAAAAAGCCTAACAGCTTCTGATTTAAATCTGTTTGTTGGGAAGAATTATATCGTGTCCTTTCATAAGGTTGAGATTATGCAAATAAAGGCTGTACGTGAGAAATTGATATCAAACAAAAATATATGGGCTGAAGGACATCTCTATGTCACTTATCTTATTTTTGATAAGATTGTTGATCAGTACTTTCCGGCAGTTTACCAAATAGAAGATAAACTGGGGAGTATTACAATCAGGGCAGGCGGAAATTTAAACGAAAGTATAATTAACAAGGTTTTTGGCTTGCGCGAAGACCTTCTGAAGCTTAGAAGAATTATTAATTCAATGAAAGAACTTTTATACAGGATAATAAATTCTGAACACTTACAGGAGTTCAGGGACAGTAAGCAATACTTTAATGATATATATGACCATCTTCTCAAGCTTTCGGATATAGTGGAATCCAACCGGGAGATGACCGCTGATATGCGTGACAGCTACTTGTCAATAAACTCGCATCGGATGAACAGGATCATGACAATCCTTACTATAATAACATCAATTTTTATACCATTGACCTTTGTAGTGGGAATCTATGGAATGAATTTTGAGTATATGCCCGAATTGAGTTGGAAATATGGATATTTTCTAGTACTTGGAATCATGGCGATAATTGGTGTTGGAATGTTTCTGTGGTTTAAAATAAAAGGCTGGTTGAACATTTATAAATAGTGTATTTAGGCTGTATAAAATGTTGTATTCCTTATCAAAAGTCAATAGGCAGCCTCTAAATTACGAGGAGTACGGGGAGCTTTTAGAAATTAATTCTATTAAAGATTCACAAAATGGAGTGTTTATGATGTTAATTGCAAGGCAGCTGCTTACAAAAATTTATCTAGGTACCATAAACGTGAAGAGTCAAAGTTTATCAATACTGGACATAAGAAAGCGCTGCTAACTGTCAAAACTGCAGATCAGCTTGGATTTACGGGCAAAAGAGACATAATTTACAAGGGTTTTGATGGCGGAGATGACCTTGATAGCGGTGTCGACGATTTTGACAAAGAAAAATTCCATAAATTGTGGATTGGAAGAAAATATAATAGTATAATTTAGGTGGTATTATTTTGATTTCAATATCATACTTTTCAGTTGTAATGAAAAATGATACCAGGTATATATTTGCTGGAGCATATCACCAAAAACGTAAATCAATGAGCATTTTGATATAGAAAAAGGGAGGGGAACTGATGAAAGAGCGAAGCTATAATGATATCACTATTCACTCTTGGGAAGAACTTATTGAAAAGGTCTATGAGAATTCTTACAGATCGGACATAAATAGATATAGGACAAGTTTTGTATTCAGGGGGATAAGTGATAAAGGCTATGAGCTCAAAACTTCATTAGAAAGAAATTGTAAGGACAATTGTGGTTTAGAAAACAGTATATTGAGGAATTTCATTAAGTATGCAAGATTAGGGGCGGAGAGTGAAAAGAATATTTGGAAGGTGCTTGCCATTGCTCAGCACCATGGATTGCCTACAAGGCTTTTGGACTGGACATACTCACCTTTTGTAGCTATGCACTTTGCAACTTTTGATACGGATAGTTTTGATAAAGACGGTGTTATATGGTGTATAAATATAGAAAGAATGCATGAGGTAATCCCAGGCAAACTGAGAACTATTCTAAAAAGGGAAAACGCGTACGCATTTACAACAGAAATGCTTTCGGAAAAATGCTCAAATTTAGGTGATTTTGACACTTTATCCGATAATCCTTTTTTGCTGTTTTTTGAGCCTCCGTCATTAGATGACAGGATTATTAATCAGTTTGGATTACACTCTGTAGTATCCAACCCGACTATAATTCATGATGAGATATTAGTAAATTATCCTGACTACTATAAAAGACTAATAATCCCTAAGGAAATAAAATTAGAGATTAGAGATAAATTAGACCAGGCGAATATTAATGAGAGGGTTCTTTTTCCTGGCCTTGATGGTTTGTGTACCTGGCTTGCCAGGCATTATAGACCCCTAAGTTGAATTCTACACAGCAAGCTTATTACCAATATGCAGGTAGTTCGGAGTTATAATTAGATTATCATCAGATTTTTGCAAAAAATGTACGCTAAGAAATTGTGTTGTGTCATATGCCTGAATTAACTGATTCAAAGGACTTAATGCAATACAATTGATATTGTGTTGAGTCAGGAATTTTCATAAGAATGGGAGTTACGCAAATAATAACTCCCATTTCTTAATGTATAAAAATTATACTAGTTTTACTCAGAAGAATCAACAAAACTAACGAATATTAATCTAAGACTATGAGTCGCAAAATATCTTTTTAGTTATATGCTAAACTATAGCTTACGAATGTATTTTGCAAGGACGTACTGATTTTCAGACTTATGTAAAGAATTTTATAAAAATTTGATACCACTTATTATATAATAGTGTTCATCATTATCTGGATTAAATAATACCTTGATATCATAGGAATAATTACCGGATGCCTTAAGTTTATCCATATCTCCATCCTTATCAGATGTTTTACTTAAATACAAAAATCCAACCTTGTTACTATTAAAGTGTTCAACATTTGACTCGCACTTATATACAGCAATATCCTTCAAAACTACTTCTCCACCAGCGTTATCTGTAATAGACTTTATTAGTTTATTGTAATTTTTTTTCAAACTGTCTACGTTATTATCTATGGGAGTACTTTTATTTATAAGTATATATTTACCTACATTAACTGTAGAAACTAAAAAGAAATTATTATTATCATTGTCTGAGAAGGTGCAATAGATATTGTTTTTGCCGCCCAAAACAGGCGGTTCGCTTAATATAAAATCCTTAAATTCCTTTGCTTTGAATTTCTCTATGATCATGTTTTTATAATCATTGATATCTTTAGGTTGAGTTGTGCTTGCACACCCATTCAATATTGAAAACAAAAACAACATACCAAGTAAAAGGTATTTACTCATTAATACACCTCGCTAAATTTTGATATTAAAGTAATTATTCTATATTTACCACTGCTAATAAATTAATTGAAGATAATAAATGTTGTTTTAAATTGTTCTATTTTCAGAATAACAGTAATTACTTGGGAGTAGCAGGAGTTATATATGTTGCAGCTCCTACTAAAGTCGATGTTGTTGCGTATATATACCGATCCCCACTGTTCCAATTATCATGTACTACATAGAAATCGTGAGTATATGATGCAATAGTTCCCTGGTAAAGTGTTTTATACTTAGTATAGCCTCTAACTGCAACGGTATGATTATAATACTGACCACTTGCTAATGAAAATAAAACCGGTTTATTATTATCAATCTCACTACGGATCGAACTGAAACTCCATGTGTAGCTGGTAGATCCACTCCCGTTTGTATAACCAAAAGCTTTCCAACTGTTAGTTACAAGATTATTGTTTTTAGTTACGCCCAAACCGCCGCTAGGCGTATATCCAAGACTGACAGCCTCCGCGCGTACTTTGCTATATATTGCAGATTTATCCAATGGTACTTTAGTCCAGCCATTGGCAGAGAAATAGATAAATATATTTGATAATGAACTTAATGTACAGTTGTTAACTCCGGAACCAGTAGTTTTACCAACACCATCGGATGTTTCATAATCTTTTTGCAGCCAGTTTCCAACGTAATCAAGTAGTTTTGTATTGGAGGAATCTTTAAAATATGTAGCAGCACTGTTCCATGTATTTTGTAAATATATGGCGGGGTCTGAAATAACTTCACCGTTTCCATTATCACCAACAAAAAAATCTTTTAACACTGAATCATTAGCTTTTAATATGTTTCCCCATATTTGCTTATTATTAGCCTTGTCACTTTTGTTAACATTGAAGAATTTCTTTACTTTGTCTTTTGATTGTTTTTCTCCATAGTCACTCACTAAATCGTTATTTTCATATTCTGAAAAATAATTTAAGTTTCCAAGGTAATGCAATTTTTTCTGCTTTGAATTACCATTTGTGTAAGCCTCCAAATTTTCGATCGGAGATTTTGCACTATATGAGAACTCTACAACAGGATTCATTTCAGTATTTGCAGCTACCACAATATATCCTTTTGGTTGGCTCCCTTTTGAAATATTGAAAACATATGTGGTAACATCTTCATCTAAACCATAAAGAGGAGTTACCGAGCTGATTTTGCAGCTATTATCCCAACCACTTTCATTGTTGTATACAATATCATTGAGCATAAAATAGACAGCAGCTTTTGATGCACCAGTATTGTTAACATCAAAATTTAAAGCAGCTTCCGTTTCGTCTTTCTTTAGACTGGTAGGAGCAGCACTTGCTATAGTTTGAGATAATAAAACAAGGGATAAAACAAGTGTTCCAAGTTTTCTTAATAACATAATGCTTTCCTCCATATATTGGTATTTTTTATATTTTATACTTAATTAATCCTATAATCAATATAGAAAATTTACAATTTCTATTGTTCAAAGTAATATGTCATTGAATTTTTTCAATATTCTATACCTATCTATTAATATTACCATAATTTCACAACTTTGTATTTGTGGTATCTAACATACTTATTGTAGTTTATCTGATATTCCATTTGAGTAGAAGGGTGGAAAAATTGGGAATTACATTGTTCTAGAATGGGTTTGGTTAATAAAAAAGACTACATTCTATAAATTGGGATAACAGTATGTAAATTCGCATCGAATATACACTTCTGAACTACATAACCTGACGAGTTATCAGCCTTGTAAACTCCCTTTTTAGTCTTAATAAATAGGGTTTTAGTTCATCATGTATTCCTTAATTTTAATTGCCCTTCCTTATGTCTGTATCGAGCGACAGAAAACCATTGGAATTCATTTTTCAACAGAAGTAAAAAAGTAGGGTGAATTGTAGTTTACCCTACTTTTTTTATATTTCCTTCCATATAGTTTTAGTATTTATCTTGCTGGCCTCTTTTCTATCAGGACAGAAGAAAAGGCAGTATGTCGTGCAATGGTGAGGAAGCTCACATCCTTGTTTTGAAAAATATTGGGAATTAAAGGAATTTATACTTGAATAATATGTAAATATATGGTAAGATTGTAACAAATAGTGGGATTTTACTTACGGGGATTATTATCACTAGCAACTAAAATAAGACAATATTCCTTTATTCCAGATACAAATTATGCAGATGGATATCAGTTCTATTAACAATGAATTAAAAGTGTACAACCTAAAGTGATTCAAATTACAAAATAATTTATCTTGTTTGATGCGGGGGCGCTCAAATTAAGGAAATTATTATTATAGTAAACCAAAATCAGAAATATCAATTTAAGCAGATATATTTCTATTAAGTAATTATGCCTTTTTGTAGAAAGGGGATTCATTTGTGTTGGTATATACTTAGAACAAGACCAAGTCAGGAAGAAAAAAATCAGCAGTTAATCCAGATAATATTCCGGGACTTGGAAATCATTTTTCCTAAACGCAGACTCAGTTGGCGTAAAAAGGGTCAGATTATTGATATAATCGAGCCTTTGTTCAGAGGGTATTTATTTGTAACAACTACCAATGAGCGCATTGAAGAACTTGATTTATGGCTTCGTGTTAACAGAATAGAAGCTCAATTAATGAAAACTGATAAAAAAATATCTCAAATAACTTCAGAGGAAGCTGATTTGATAAGTAAATTGATGTGCAATGGGGATATTGTAGAAAAGAGTGAAATAAAAAAAATCGGTGAAAGGGTTAGTATAGTCAGTGGACCATTGGTTGGTCTGGAAGGGATTATTGAAAGGTTCTCTAAAAGAAACCGACGCGTTACTGTACGAATAACAATAGGCGGTGAAGTAAAAAGGGTTGATTTAGAAGGAAAGTGGCTAAATCTCGAGTAATTCTTAAATTATTTCAGGCTTTTACAGCCGAGTGGTTATAAAATAATTTGTTTTGAATAATTTTAAATTAAAAGAATCATCTCTGCGAGATGATTCTTTTAATTATTAATATAGGAAACTGTTTATATCCTAATTAGTTTAGACTATTCATTAATATGAGGGGGGGAGAAATAGTATAAAGCTGCTTAATGCAAGTTTATCAAGTAAAAATAATCATAGATATATATTTGCATTTTTACAGTATTAATTTTCAAATTCTTAAGAAAAGAATATTTAACGACTTTATTAAGAAAAAACAAAAGTGTTTATTTAGTTAACAATAAATATCCTGTAATTAACGTATTGATTTTGAAAAGGGTGATATTAAGTATGAAATCCATTGTATTTATGTTTTCAGGACAAGGTTCTCAGTACTATCAAATGGGAAAAGAACTTTTTGTCCAGGATCAAGTTTTCCGAAAGTGGATGATAAGATTAAATGATATTGCAAAACAAATCGGCGGCATTTCTGTTATTGATCAGCTATACAGTGAGGAAAAGCGTATAGGCGAACCATTTATACAGCTTAAATATACCCATCCGGCAATTTTTATGGTGGAATATGCTATGGCACAAAAATTACTAGAAAGCAGAATAGAAGCTGATTTTGTCATGGGTACCAGTTTAGGAGAGTATGCAGCAGCTGCTGTAGCTGGTGTTTTAGGGGTTGAAGAAGCAATGGAAGCTGTCATAAGGCATGCACAAGCCATTGAAACTTATTGCTCCGGGGGAGGTATGCTTGCTATTATTCATGACGTTAATCTGTTTTACGAACTGCCGTTAATTAACAAAAACAGTGAATTAGCCTTCTCAAACCATGAATCACACTTTGTAGTTTCGGGTAGAACGGAGCAACTAAAGCAAATTGAGGAATACCTAAAAGGAAGAGAAATCTCATACCTAACATTACCAGTTAACTATGCCTTCCATTCTTCATTAATAAACCCTGCAGCAGATAGCTTTATAAGTTATCTGACTGCCAAACGTTATAAGAATCCTCAAATTCCTTTTATTTCCTGTTTATATGGTGATCGCCTGGCATCTGTAGAAGGTGACTATTTGTGGGAGGTTACAAGGAGGCCGATTAAGTTCCGTGAAGCTGTCAGGGAGCTGGAGAGGGAAATGGATGGGAAGTTAGTTTATTTGGATCTGGGGCCTGGAGGTACATTAGCCAATGTTGTGAAGCATAATCTTAAGGAAAAGTCTCAATCAGAAAGCTTTGCAATTATAACGCCTTTTAATAGGGAGCTAAAAAATCTGGCAAAAATAACAGAGTCTTTAAACGTAAATTCTTTAGTTAATAATCATAGCGAGGTTAACAGGAAAAGACAGGAAATAGTATATGTTTTCCCGGGTCAAGGGTCACAAATAAAAGGAATGGGAGATAAACTTTTTGATGAGTTCCCGGAAATAGCTAAGAAGGCTGATGAAATACTTGGCTATTCAATAAAAGAGCTTTGTTTGCAGGATCCACATAATTTTTTAGGAAAAACCCAGTATACACAGCCTGCACTATATACAGTAAATGCTCTCAGTTATCTGAAGAAGATCAAGGATACAGGAACAAAGCCGGATTATTTAGCTGGGCATAGTTTGGGTGAATACAGTGCATTGTTTGCCGCAGGTGCTTTTGACTTTGAAACCGGGCTGAAGTTGGTTCAAAAGAGAGGGGAACTAATGAGCAGGGCAAGTGGAGGAGGCATGGCTGCAGTTATAGGCTTAAGCGATGACAAAGTGGAAGGGATCTTGAGAGAAAATGGTTTTGACACTATTGATATTGCAAATTACAATAGTCCGACTCAGATTGTACTGTCAGGACCAAAGGATGAAGTAGTAAAAGCTGCACATTTATTTAAAGCTGCAGATGCAATGTATATACCTCTGAACGTGAGTGGCGCATTTCATTCCAGATATATGTCAGAGGCGAAAGAAAAATTTGAAAAATTTATTGACGAGTTTACATTTAGCAAATTGGAAATCCCGGTTATTTCTAATGTTCGTGCAAGGCCTTATAAGACCAGCCAGCTGAAAGCTAATCTGGTTGAACAAATAGTTTGTCCGGTAAAATGGACCGAAAGCATTAGGTATTTACTGGGACGGGGTAGCGTAGTGTTTGAAGAGGTAGGACCAGGCAATGTACTAACCAAACTGGTGGATAAAATACGACAGCAGTCTGAACCGCTGGTGATCAATGATAATGAATAGGTGAAGGGTGAAAATGCCTGATGTATGAATGCTTGGGCATTTTAAAATGGTAAAAGGTTTCATGGAGATTAACTTTTTAAAGATAACAGCTTCATCTTTAGGTAATGACGGATTTAGGAAAGATTACAATCTCAAGTACGCATATATAGCAGGTGCCATGTACAGGGGAATATCTTCTGCAGATATGGTAGTAAGACTTGGTAAAGCAGGGATGCTGGGCTTTTTCGGTACGGGAGGACTCAAGCTGCAGCAGGTAGAGAATGCAATCCTGAAGATTCAGAAGGAATTAACAAGTGATCAGCCGTATGGTATGAATCTAATCTATAATCCTAACAAGCCTGAATCAGAAGATCAGGCTATTGATCTTTTCATCAGGTGCTGTGTCAGGAATATTGAAGCTGCAGCATATATGAGCATAACTCCCGGATTGGTAAGATTACGGAGCCAAGGTTTAAAACGTAATCCGGACGGGACTATACACGGAAACAGCAGAATAATTGCAAAGGTATCAAGGCCTGAGGTTGCAGAAGCATTTTTAAGTCCGGCACCTGAGCGGATTATTCTTAAGCTGGTTCAGGAAAACAAAATCAGTGAAGAACAGGCTGAGCTGCTAAGAGAAATACCTGTAGCGGAGGATTTATGCATAGAGGCAGATTCCGGTGGTCATACCGATGGTGGTGTGGCTTATACCCTGATGCCAGCCATGCTAAGGCTTAGGGATGAAATGATGAACAAATACAAGTACTGCAAAAAGATCCGAATTGGCGCTGCCGGTGGAATTGGCACTCCGGAAGCGGCAGCGGCAGCTTTTATTATGGGTGCCGATTTCATTGCAACCGGATCTATAAATCATTGTACTGTAGAGGCAGGCACAAGTGACATAGTAAAAGATATGCTGCAGCAAATGAATATTCAGGATACCGAATATTCTCCGGCAGGTGACATGTTTGAAATAGGGGCCAGGGTTCAGGTACTAAAAAAAGGGGTGTTTTTCCCCGCCAGGGCAAATAAACTCTATGACATGTACAGGTTTTATAATTCACTGGATGAAATAGATGAGAAGAGCAAAACGCTAATTCAGGAAAAATATTTCAAACGTAGTTTTAAGGAAGTTTTTGAAGAAATCAAAGGGCATTTGTCCCCACTTGAGCTGGAGAGAGCAGAAAAAAATCCCAAGCACAAGATGGCATTAATCTTTAAATGGTATTTCAGGTATTCCACTCTGTTAGCCCTGGACGGTAATCCCGAATGTCAAGTGGATTACCAAGTGCACTGCGGTCCGGCGTTGGGTGCACTAAATCAATGGTTAAAAGGAACTTCCTTAGAGAATTGGAGAAACCGGCACGTTGATGAGATTGGTGAAAAACTCATGACAGAGACTGCGGAACTTCTCACACGACGCATTAAATCCCTAATAAGTTAACGATTAAGGAGGCATAGAATGTTAATTGAGAATATTGAATTAACTATGAGTCATGTTGGTTTAGGGACGTTAAATGAATATGCGCTTCTTTTGTTGTTTGGAAATGCACATAGCCATCATCTTACACTTAATACAGGGATTTGCCCGGATGAAATAAAAGATAATCAAGGGCTGACTCTTTATCCTGCATATTTTATGACTCACCTTAAAGTCCCCAAGAATTTGCTGCTTTCGACTTACAAACTTTGGGACAATATATCGGTAGGTGTAGATGTAGCCCGTTTTGGGGAAACAATTTTAGAATCTTTATATGTATTGGGCAAACAGGGGGAAATCGCATCAGATACTGCCCGATGGGATCTGGAAAAGTATCCTTCCATGAGAGCTAACAGTTTAATTATTGTCGATGTTGGTGAAACAGGAGGGTTTGCACGAAAGGTTTCTATTCCCAAGCCGGAATGCATTGCTGTCTTACCCAAGGTATCAAGAGCTCCGGAAGCAATACCCAGAAGTAAAAATATCCGCAGTTCTGGCTTTGGTTTTGAACCTGGAAATCTTAAGACGCTGGATCCAATTGTGTATTATGTAGCCAGTGACCAGGATGCAGCTCCAGGGCATGCTATGGTTTTTGCCAAATTTACCAGAATAATGGACTGGGCAGAATATATTATGCTTTCTCAACAGTTGAAGCCAGGTTTTCCGTCCAATGTTTTGCAATACCTGTCAGTACTTGAAAGGGAAACATTTTATTACGGAAATTGTTTTGCCGGTGAAACTTTGGAAGTATATATCAAAGGTACAATCAAAGAGTGTGATCCGAACTATCACGGGGATTCATTACAGATTATTTCTGTTGCAATTTTATCATGCCAGATAGAAATATACCTGCAAAGAAATAAAACGCTCCTGGCTATAGCAAATGCTAAAAAACTGTTAGCCCTGCCTACTTCTTCCCAGGATTTTATTCCGGATATTAAGCGAATAATCAACAATCTGAATAAAAACTAAAATAAAAATTTGAGTGAGGTAATTTAAATGGAACAAACAGAAAAGATAATCAAGAATGTCATTCAGGAAATATTAGAACAAAAACCTTATAAAGTTACGGAAATCAAAGATGAACAGAGACTGATTGAGGATCTGGGCTTTTCATCACTTGATATTGCCCAGCTAATCGCCCATTTGGAAATTGAACTGGATGCAGACCCATTTTCGCAGGGAGCTTTGATTTCCAGTGTTCGTACGGTTAAAAGCTTAATTGAAGTTTATCAGGCCTGTTTGGATGGAAAAATTGTGAGGAGTTAAAGAAAATGAGTGAAAATAGCTGGATATTGGAGAAACTCGGAGAAGTGGAAAAGGATGAATTTCTGGTTTTTAAAGACAGGATTTATAGCTATTCCGATCTTATCTCGAACATAAATACATGGAGAAGCAAACTGAAACGTCTGGGGGTAGCCGAAGGGGAATGTGTGGCCTTAATAGGGGATTATTCGCCTAACATTATCTTTTTGTTTCTAGCTCTGGTTTTAAATAAAAACATAATTGTTCCCATTGGAAGAGAATCACAGGATAAACTAGATGAGATGCTTTCAGTTGCAAAGGTTAACAAATGTTTTCAATTTGACACGGAAGATAATTGGGAATTCACTATAGCAGCTGAGATTTCCGATTCACCTTTATTGGATGTCTTAAGAAGGGAAAGGGAATCGGGCATAATTATTTTTACATCCGGAACTTCCGGAAAAAGCAAAGCGGCAGTACTAAACACGTCAAAGCTTATTGAGAAATATCAGATATCTAAACGAAAACCGTTCCGTACACTGATCTTTTTGAAGCTGGATCATATTGGAGGGATAAATACGCTTTTCTCCATAATGTTCAACGGCGGAACAATCATAACCTCTGAAGGCAGAACTCCCCAAGCAGTCTGCGAAGTAATACAAAATCAAAGGGTCGAGCTGCTGCCTACAACTCCAACCTTTCTAAATATGTTACTGATGGCAAGGTCCTATGAGAGTTATGACATATCCTCGCTAAAAATCATAACTTACGGCACAGAGCCAATGCCACAGTCTACTCTTAATTCAGTGAACAGATTGTTTCCATTGGTAACGCTAAAGCAAACCTATGGCTTAACTGAGTTGGGTATATTTTCAACGAAATCAAAGGATAACCATTCTAATTGGCTGAAGGTGGGAGGTAAGGGTATAGAAACAAAAATTGTTGATAATACGCTTTGGATAAAAGCCAGCTCGGCAATGCTAGGCTATCTTAATGCCCCATCCCCCTTTGATGAAAACGGTTGGTACAATACAGGCGATGAAGTTGAAGTTGATGGAGAATATATCCGTATATTAGGTAGAAAAAGCGAAATTATCAATGTTGGAGGAGAAAAGGTCTATCCGGCAGAAGTGGAAAGTGTTTTGCTGGAAATTCCCAATATAAAAGATGTTCTGGTAACAGGAAAAAGGAGCCCGATTACCGGGCAAATCGTAACAGCTGCTGTTGTTCTTGAACAGCCGGAAGAAATAAAGGACTTAAAAAAACGGATCATTGAATATTGTAAAATACGTCTTTTACCTTATAAGATACCCACAATAATAACCATATCCGATAAAGAACTGGTAAGCGAGAGATTTAAGAAAATGAGATGTATTTAAGAATGGGGGCCAAATATGAATAATGGTAGGGTAGTTATAGTAAGCGGGGGAAGCCGTGGATTGGGTAAAGCTATTGTTCAAAGCCTTTTAAACCATAACTTTATTGTTGCTGCATTCAGTCGGAGTGAAACTGATTTCATTAAGCAGCTAAAAGAAAATGAAGAACATAAAGATAATTTTTACTGGGAGCCTATAGATGCGAAGGATTATAATTCCTTGAAAGTCTTTGTATCCAACCTTTATAAAAAATACGGGGGAATAGCAGGGCTTGTAAATAATGCGGGTGCAAGTCTTGAACAATTGCTTCCCCTTACTAACGAGGATAATATTGACGAAATACTTAGCTTGAATCTGGGCTCCGTTATTAACTTAACCAGATACGTATCCCGTGTAATGCTTCTGAAAAATGAAGGTGTAGTAATAAACATAAGCTCCATAGTAGGTTTGAGAGGCTTTAAGGGAACATCTGTTTATGGTGCTTCTAAAGCGGCCCTGGATGGTTTTACACGGAGTCTTGCACGGGAATTGGGAAGCAAAGGAATACGGATCAACTCAATAGCACCGGGCTTTTTAGATACCGATATGACAAAGGAAATGACAGAAACAAAGAAAGCTCAAATTATCAGAAGAACACCTTTGGGTCGCTTAGGTGATGTAGAAGATATAGTAGGGGTGGTAAGGTTTTTATTATCATCTGAAGCTAAATTTATAACCGGTCATACATTTGTGGTCGATGGTGGTTTGACCTGTTAAACTATTGTAATGCCATAGATTATCTTTTATAAAAGGAAGGTTATGCCAGTGGAGCGCATGAAAGAATATTTAAGAGAAATTATCGGGGAAAAACTAGGTATTGAAAAGTGTGCAGTTGGTTCAGATGCAGCATTTTTCAGCCTTGGAGTGACCTCAATAATAAGTGAAGAAATCTTGGCTATATTGCGCCAAGAGTATAAAAACCTGTCTTCAACATTATTGTTTGAGTATCCTAATATTAACAGACTTAGTAATTTTCTTGCCACCCAAGAGCGTCAATCAATAGTCAAGAAGTTAGATGAAAGAAAAATTGAGCCTGAGGCAGTTGATGAAAATGTGGCAGGAGTAGAGGCTTACCTGACTCAAAACGATATCAAAAATCCGGATGATCGTATTGTTAATAAGTCGGATAAAGCACAAAAGGTTGCTAAGGTACTAAAAGCTGATGACTCTGCAAAAAAAAGAGGATATGATATAGCAATTATCGGAATCAGCGGAAAGTTTCCCAAGGCCGGCGACCAGCTTGAGTACTGGAGAAATCTGGTCGGAAACAGGGATTGCGTTGAGGAAATACCTGAAGACAGATGGAGATATGATACTGTCTATTCCGAGGAAAAAAATAAAGAAAATAAATCTTATAGCAAATGGGGCGGGTTTATTGATGATGTGGATAAATTTGACCCATTGTTTTTTTCCATCTCCCCTCTGGAAGCAGAATTAATGGATTTACAACAGAAGCTGTTTCTGACTTGCTGCTGGGAGGCAATGGAGGATGCAGGTTATGGTAAAACCAGGTATAGAAAGACTAATAATATCGGTGTTTATGCAGGAGTTACCTGGAATGAGTTTTCATTGATCGCTCATGAAGAAGGATATTTAAAGGGACAGCATAAAGGCCCTGGATCTTTATACTGGAGTATTCCGAACCGGGTGTCTTATTTCTTAAACCTTACAGGTCCCAGTTTAGCCATTGATACTGCGTGTTCATCCTCTCTGGTGGCTATTCATCAGGCATGTCAGTCTATTTTATCAGGTGATTGTGAAATGGCATTGGCAGGAGGTGTTAATCTCAGCCTGCACCCCAGCAAATATATTTATTTGAGTCAGTCGCACTTTCTTTCTACCGACGGTAAATGCCGTAGTTTCGGGGAAGGTGGAAATGGTTATGTTCCGGGAGAGGGCTTGGGAGTTATTTTGCTTAAGCCGCTAGACAAAGCAGTTGAGGATGGAGACTATGTTTATGGATTAATCCGGGGTTCAGCCACAAATCATGGCGGTAAAACTACCGGCTATACAGTGCCAAATCCGGAATCCCACCGTAATCTGATACTTACCGCTATTGACAGGGCACAGATACATCCTGAGGAATTAAGCTATATCGAATGTCACGGAACCGGAACGGCTCTGGGCGACCCCATTGAAATCAGGGGACTTACGATGGCTTTCCAAGAACATACTAATAAAAAACATTTTTGCGGCATTGGTTCGGTAAAATCCAATATAGGCCACTTGGAGGCAGCAGCAGGAGTGGCAGGACTAATCAAGGTATTACTTAGCATGAGATATGGAACTTTACCTGCAAGTATACATTCTAAGGAGCTAAACAGCAAAATCGACTTCGATAACTCTCCCTTTTATGTTATACGGAATAATCAGAAATGGGCTGCAGAAGGCGCAAATTGCCGTTTAGCTGCAGTTAGTTCCTTTGGAGCCGGTGGGTCCAATGCACATGTAATCCTGGAATCTTATGATAATAGCCACCGGTTATGTCAAATCAACTGCAGAACTGACCATGAGATTATTACTTTGTCGGCTCAGACACAAGAGCAATTGCTGGACTATGCAAAAAAACTGAATATATATATTGCCGAAGTACAGGGCTATTCTTCCCTTACAGAACAATACAGCTTGCATAATATAGCAAGGACATTGCAGGCCGGGCGGGAATGTTTCCGTTACCGGATGGCAATTATAGCCGCTTCTATAACAGAGCTTCAGAAAAACCTTCAGAATTTTATCAGTGGCATAATTGATAATAAAAATGTCTTTCTTGGAGAGGCTTCTGAATCTGGTAAATCAGAAAACAACAGTGAAAAAATTCCGTTAATAATAAATTCATTGAAAGCAGAGGAAATCGCCTCCTTATGGGTAAAAGGCGGATTGGATAATAACTTGATGGAAGCAGATGAAGAATTTCTAAAATTACCTCTTCCTACCTATCCGTTTTTAAAGGAAAAGTCCTGGCTTACAGACAGTGAAGTACTCTATGAAAAAGAAATGCTGCAAAGTATTGAATATCTTCATCCTTTATTAGATTCCAACATTTCAACATGTGAAAAAGGTTGTTTCAAAAAAGTATTTTCAAAAAAGGAATACTTCCTTAAGGACCACCTTGTTAATAACCGTTATGTACTACCGGGAGTATGTCATTTGGAGATGGCAGGTGTTGGGGCTACTTTATGGGGTAAAGGGAAGGTTAGAAATATAAAAGATGTATGGTTTGTCAGTCCGATAACCGTTGGCGATGAACTGGAGAACGTCGAGCTTGAGCTTTCCTCCAAAGAGGACTGTATACATTTCGAAATTAAGAAACCTCCTGAAAAAGGAGGTTCATTATTTTCTCAAGGAACTATAGATTGCCGGGAAGGCTTTTTAACTTCAAAAGAAACATATTCAGCAGATTTGGCAAAACTAAAGGCCGGACTTAATAAAACCCTGACAATACCGGAGTTTTATCAGTTGTTTGCTAAAATTGGTATCACTCAAAAGGCTAGCTTCCAGGTTATCAGGGAGTTCTTTTTTAAGGAAAATGAGGCTTTCTCAAAGATAAAACTTCCATCAGATTTGGAAAGGGACTTTTCAGATTATTTGTTACATCCTGCATTGATGGATGGTGTAGTCCAGACAGCTATGGCTCATATACTGACCAGTGAAAGTACACCGTCGCTTATTGTGCCGTTCCATTTTGAGGAAATAGAAATTGTAAAACCTCTAACTTCAACAATCTTTGTTCACGCTGTTCTGGAAAACCCGGCGGTAAACCAGTATAAGATCAAGATTTTTAACGATCAGGGTGAACTTTCTATAGACATAAAACAATTCATTGTCAAGTCAGTAAAGGAAAACAAAAACTTCACAGATTCTAGCACGGTCTTGCGGGAGCAAATTCTTCAGGCCAATAACTGCAATCTGTTGGTTCCTGCCTGGGACGTAGTTCCTGTCGTGAAAAATTCTACAGTTTTTCCTCAAGACGATAATGTCGTTGTTGTGGGGGGGACGGCTGAAAACCTCAAAGCTATAAGACAATACTATTCAAATGTTCAATCTTTGAAGATACTATCAAATGACACCATCGGGGTGATCCTGAATAAACTGGAATCCCTCGGCAATATACGTCATATTATTTGGGTGGCTCCTTTTAAGCCTTTGAAATCTATAGCCGATGATATGGTGGTGAAAGATCAGAAAAGAGGGGTTGTCCAGATTTTCAGAATGGTTAAAGCCCTCCTTCAATCAGGTTATGGTACAAAAGACTTACTTTGGACCGTAATTACCACCCAGTCTCAGCCTATATCCGGAAGCGATGCGGTAAATCCCACTCATGCCAGTATTCACGGTTTGATAGGCTCCATGACTAAGGAGTATTCAAACTGGAAAGTCCGTTTGGTTGACCTTGAAGCAGAATGTGAGTGGCCTTTGGCAGAAATACTCTCCATAATTCCAAGTCCATCGGGGGATGCCTGGGTTTACAGGGGAGGGGAATGGCACCGACAGCACCTGGTTCCCTTTAGAAACACTCCGGTCGACAGGTCTCTATACCGGTCTGGCGGAGTATACGTGGTGATAGGTGGTGCCGGCGGAATAGGGGAAGCTTGGAGTGAGTATATGATACGAACTTATCAGGCTCACATCATATGGATTGGCAGGAGCAGAAAGGATGCTGCCATTCAAAACAAAATAAACAGATTAGCAGCTCTAGGTCCTGCCCCCTACTACGTTTCCGCAGATGCTACGGACTTGAAGGCCTTGCAGCAAGCCTATATGGAGATAAAACAGCTCTATACTGAGATTAATGGTGTAATTCATTCTGCTATAGTATTACTGGATCAAAGCCTTGCGCGGATGGATGAAGAACGGTTTCAAGCTGCATTATCAGCAAAGGTTGATGTCAGCGTACGTATAGCTCAGGTCTTTGATAATGAAGCTTTAGATTTTATACTGTTTTTCTCTTCAATGATGTCTTTTACAAAAGACCCGGGACAATGTAATTATGCTTCCGGCTGCACATTTAAGGATGCTTTTGCTTTCCGGCTGGCAAAGGAATTGGCATGTCCTGTGAAGGTCATTAACTGGGGATATTGGGGTAGTGTAGGAGTTGTTGCCTCCAGTGATTATCAAAAAAGGATGGCGCAGGCGGGAATAGGGTCCATAGAGCCTGCTGAGGCCATGGAGGCATTGGAGATACTCCTTGCTGAGCCTGTAAGACAGCTTGGATTGCTGAAAACAACTAAGACAGCGAAGTTGGAGGAGACAAGCCCGCGTCCGCTTATAGAAGAAAGCATAACTGCTTATCCTGAATATATGCCATCAAATGCAGAAGACTTGCAGAGGATGATTTTAATCAACACAGACCTGTATAAACCGGAAGAGATCGACAAATCTGATACAGTTCTTCAGACAAGCCTGATGGAAAAGCTTCTCTGCAAGTTATTATGGAGTCAGCTGAAATCAGCAGGATTATTTAAAGAACGGGATAATTCACTTGCAGACCTTAAGACGAAGGGCAAAATTCCGGATTTATATGACAGATGGCTGGCAGAAAGTATTGATGTGCTGGCCGGCAATAATTATCTGACTGTTGACGGTTCCTTGTGTACTGTGACTGATATTGGCACTGAAGACCTTGAGACAGCATGGAAAGAATGGAATAAACAAAAGGCGTTGTGGATGAAGAATCCTGACCTGAAAGCAAGGGCAGTGTTAGTAGAAACTACACTACTTGCATTACCTGAAGTGCTTACCGGTAAATTACCGGCTACTGATGTTATGTTCCCGAATTCTTCCATAGAACTTGTTGAAGGAGTATATAAAAACAACCTTATAGCCGACTATTACAACGAAGTGGTGGCAGATACCGTAGTTGCCTATCTGGAGCAGAGGATTAAAGAGGATCCGAAGGCTGGCATACGGATTCTGGAAGTTGGTGCAGGTACCGGAGGAACCAGTACAATGGTGTTCCGGAAACTTAAGCCTTACCAGGAGCATGTTCACGAATATTGCTATACAGATATATCCAAGGCATTCTTAATCCATGCAGAAGAGCAATTCGGACAGGAAAATCCGTATTTGACCTGTGAAATATTTAATGCTGCTAAACCGCTTTCTGTGCAAAGTATTAAGCCGGGTGGATATGATGTGGTAATCGCTACCAATGTATTGCATGCAACCCCCAATATACGTGAGACTCTGCGGAATGTAAAAGCAGTGTTACGTAAGAATGGACTCTTATACCTAAATGAGATAAACAGCAATTCCCTGTTTTCCCATCTTACTTTCGGCCTTTTAGAAGGATGGTGGTTATATGAAGACCCCGGACTGCGTATTCCTGGTTGTCCGGGACTATATCCTGAAGTTTGGGAAAAAATACTTGATCGTGAGGGATTTCGGGCAATTTTCTTTCCGGCACAAAAAGCCCATGGTTTGGGACAACAAATCATTATAGCTGAAAGTGATGGAGTTGTCAGGCAAAAACAGTCTGAAGATTCGGGAGCCGGAATTGGGAAGAAGACAGTGTATGCATCTCTGACACAAGGCCCGGCTGCTGAACCAGAACTGCCGGCAGCTTTTTCTGTAAGGATAGCGCCAGACTTGTTGAGGGAAAAAAGTACAAACTATATTAAGCAAATGGTTAGTGAGACACTGAAAATTCCTTATCAAAGGATTGAACCTTCAGTATCTCTTGAGAAATACGGAATAGATTCAATATTGGTTGTCCGCTTGACTAACAAACTGAGAGAAGTATTTGAGAACATAAGCAGTACCCTGTTTTTTGAATACCAGACCATTGATGCTTTGGTAGAATACTTCCTGAACAGCCATAAGGAGTCTTTGTTGAAGCTTGTAGGAATAAGAAATGATTCAGCGCATGAAGAAATTCCTGTAAATGAACGGATGCTACAGGAAGCAAGACCGACAGCAGCAGTGGAACTACTACGGGAGAAGGCAACTATATATATTAAGCAGTTAGTAAGTGATACCCTGAAAATTCCTTTCCAGAGGATTGATTCTTCAGCATCTCTTGAGAAATACGGAATAGATTCAATATTGGTTGTACGTTTGACCAATAAGCTAAGAGAAGCATTTGAAAATATAAGCAGCACCTTGTTCTTTGAATACCAGACCATTGACGCTTTGGTCGGGTATTTCCTGAATAATCAGAAAGAGTCTCTGTCAAAGCTGGTAGGAATAGATGAACAGCCAGTGGTGGAAGTGCTTCCAGACAATAAACTGAAGCCGACGGAAGCTATACCGGTAGCGGCACCGGAACTGTTACGGGAAAAAGCTACAACCTACATAAAACAGTTAGTAAGTGATACCCTGAAAATTCCTTTCCAGAGGATTGATTCTTCAGTATCTCTTGAAAGATATGGAATAGATTCAATATTGGTTGTACGTTTGACCAATAAGTTAAGAGAAGTATTTGAAAACATAAGCAGCACCTTGTTCTTTGAATACCAGACCATTGACGCTTTGGTCGGGTATTTCCTGAATAATCAGAAAGAGTCTCTGTCAAAGCTGATAGGGATAGTCGAACAGCCAAGACAGGAAGAAGTAGCTGTTACTAAAGAGTTGACAGGTGCGTTGCCGGAAAAGGCACCGGTTGTCCCTGCTCAATCAAGTCCCGTGAGGGACATGGAATCGGAATTACGTGACTATCATGTTCACGATGTTGCAATAATAGGTTTGGCAGGCCGTTATCCCGGGGCTAACCGCATGGAGGAGTTCTGGAATAACCTGATACAGGGAAAGATCAGCGTTACAGAGATTTCTAAAGAACGATGGGATTGGAAGAAGTATTATGACAAGGAAAAGGGAAAGTGGGGATCAATCTATTCAAAATGGGGGGCGTTTGTTAATGACTCTGATAAATTTGATCCGTTCTTTTTTCAAATCTCACCTGCCGAGGCAGACAGAATGGACCCGCAAGAGCGGTTATTCCTGGAAATAGCTTACGCCAGTATAGAGGATGCAGGATATACACCGGCAAATCTTTCGGACAGCAGGAAAATCGGTGTATTTGTCGGAGTGATGCATGGTGATTATCCGACCGTGCCAAGCTACTGGTCTATTGCAAACCGGGTTTCCTATCTTTTCAATTTTCAAGGTCCGAGCATGGCGGTGGATTCTGCGTGCTCTTCTTCGCTAACGGCAGTTCATTTAGCCTTGGAGAGCCTTTACAGCGGCATCAGTGACTGCGTAATTGCAGGTGGTGTGGCTTTAATTAATGATCCTTCCCACTTCGAACGTTTATCTGCTTTTTCTATGTTGTCTGCGGGAGATAAGTGCAAACCCTTTGGAGATCAGGCTGATGGAATCATAGCTGCTGAAGGAATGGGGGCTATTGTATTAAAGCCACTGTCGAAGGCGGTTGCAGATGGTGATCATATATATGGAATTATAAAGGGGAGTATGATAAACGCAGGGGGAAAAACTAACGGATATATGGTTCCCAATCCTAACGCTCAATTCCGGTTGATAGCAGATTGCTATAAAAGGGCTGGGATTAGTGCGAGGGCAGTCAGTTATGTAGAAGCACACGGAACAGGTACGGCTTTGGGTGATCCTATTGAAATTACAGGCTTAACCCGTGCCTTTGAGGTTGATACAAATGAAAAGCAGTTTTGTGCAATAGGTTCAGTCAAATCGAATATCGGACATAGTGAAAGTACTTCTGGTATAGCCGGCATAACCAAAGTGCTCTTACAGCTAAAACATGGTCAAATCGTGCCTTCTCTAAACTCTAAGGTATTAAACCCGCATATTGATTTTAGCAGTTCACCCTTTGTTGTCCAACAAGAGCTTCGGGAATGGGAACGGCCGAAGGTTTCATTGAACGGAAATACTTTAGAATATCCGCGGATAGCAGGAATCTCATCCTTTGGGGCAGGAGGAGCAAACGCCCATGTTGTTATTCAGGAATACATACCTGATAATATAGCAGACCCGCAAATCAGAATAGTCTCAGAAAACCCGGCGGTCATCTTATTGTCCGCAAGGAACGAGGAACGTCTGAGAGAACGGGTGAAACAATTGCTGAATGCTGTTAAGGAACAGAATTTTTCCGACAGTAATATGGCTGATATAGCTTATACTCTACAGGTTGGCCGTGAGGCGATGGATGAGCGACTGGCTTTATTGGCGGCATCAATAAAGGAACTTGAAGAAAAACTGCAGAACTATCTTGACGGACATGAAGGGATAATTGATTTATATAGGGGACATGTAAAGGGTAACAGGGATTTTTTGAATGTTTTTGCATCGGATGAAGATATGGCAAAAACAATCGGTATTTGGCTCGATAAGAGAAAATACGGGAAATTGCTTAATCTTTGGGTTAAGGGTATAGCAATAGACTGGCATAGACTCTATGATGGTAAAAAGCCATTCAGAATAAGTCTTCCTACATATCCTTTTGCCAAAGAGCGGTATTGGGTCCCCAAAAACAAGATAATGCTGAATGGCGGATCGGCTGGTACTGCTTCGGAAACTGCATCAGTGATCCACCCGCTGGTACAGCAGAATACCTCTGTATTCTCAGAACAACGCTTCAGTTCGGTCTTTACAGGGCAGGAGTTTTTCT
This sequence comes from Clostridia bacterium, assembly GCA_026414765.1. Classification (NCBI taxonomy): domain Bacteria; kingdom Bacillati; phylum Bacillota; class Clostridia; species Clostridia bacterium. The sequence goes on from JAOAIJ010000041.1 coordinate 62,864, forward strand.
TGGCGGACCATGTAGTGAAAGGACGACATATCTTGCCGGGAGTAGCTTACCTTGAGATGGCCCGTGAAGCAATAAGTTATGCTTCAGCACTGAAGAAAGATCAAACAGGTCTTCAACTGAAAAACATCCTTTGGAATCAACCCATCGTTGTAAATAATGATTCAGTTCAGGTCCATATAGGACTTTATCCTGCAGAAAATGGAGAAATTGCATTTGAAATATATACAGAAACAGAAGAGGACGGCTCGGAGCCTGTATTACACTGTCAGGGCAGAGCTGTCCTTAAGGCCGGCTTGGAAAGCAGGAATTTGAATATTCCGGCATTACAGTCGGAGTGTGTAAGAAATACTATTATGGCAAGCCAATGCTACGGGACATATAGGTCTATGGGTATTACTTTCGGCCCGGGACACCAGGGGATTGAGAAGATACACGTGGGAACAGGCCAAGTGTTAGCAAAGTTGTCCTTACCTTCCTCTGTTGAAAACACTAAAGATGAATTTGTTCTCCATCCAAGTCTCATGGATTCGGCAATGCAAGCATCAATCGGTTTACTGATGAGTGAAACTGAACCTTGCGAAAACAGTACAGCAACCAAACCTTTTCTGCCGTTTACCGTAAAGGAAGTTGAGATATTAAGCGGGTGTACTTCCAATATGTGGGCATACCTACGGCTAAGTGAAGAATTTAGTGCAGGAGACAAAGTATTGATTCTGGATATTGATATATGTGATGATTCAGGCAATATTTGTGTAAGGATAAAGGGGCTTGCAACAAGGGTGTTGGAAAATGAAATAGAGCCTGTAGAGCCCTCTCAGGCTTTTGGAACTCTATTGCTTCGAACTTACTGGAAAGAACAAAGCGTTATACAGAAAGCAACTGTTCCTGACTATGATAAAAATCTTGTAGTTGTTTGTGAACCTATAAATGTATCTAAAGAGGCTATAGAATCAGGAGTAAAAGAGGCTCGCTGCATTAGCTTGCCTATGGGACAAAATGAAACAGAGGAAAGGTTCCTGAAGCTTGCACTACGGATTTTTGAGGAAATACAAGGCATTACGGCAGACAATCCCGATCATAAGGTGTTAGTCCAGATAATGGTTGCAGATAAGAATGAGCATCAGCTCTTTGCAGGACTCTCCGGAATGTTGAAAACTGCACATCTTGAAAACTCCAATCTTCATGGGCAAATAATTGAAGTCAGTCCTGACGAAAACCTTGAGAGGGTCATTGAAATATTGAAGGAGAACAGAAGTTGTCCAGGTGATAACCGTATCAGATATCAGGAAGGCAAACGTTTCGTTACCGGATGGAAGGAAGTTGAAATTTCTGAACAGACAGGTGCAATTCCCTGGAAGGATCAGGGTGTATACCTTATTACCGGTGGAGCGGGCGGCCTGGGATTGATTTTCGCTCAGGAAATTGCTCAGCGGGTTAATAACCCCAAATTAATCTTAACAGGACGCTCTGTCCTCGATAAAGGCAGACAAGCCCGCATTAAGCAATTGGAAGAGTCAGGTGCTCAAGTTATATATAAAGTAGTCGATGTAACCCAAAAGAAGGCAGTTACTGACTTGATTCAAAATATTGAGAGGGAATTTGGGCGCCTTAACGGCATCGTCCACAGTGCAGGTATTATCCGCGACAACTATATTCCTAAAAAGAATAAGGAAGAGTTTGTTCAGGTATTAGCACCAAAGGTCTATGGAACAGTATATCTGGATCAGGCAAGTAAAAACATGAGTCTGGATTGCTTCATACTCTTTTCTTCAATAGCAGGAAGTCAGGGAAACCCGGGGCAGATAGACTATTCAACTGCCAATAGCTTTATGGATATATATGCCGGTTATCGTAACAAGCTGGTTCAGTCAAAGCAACGTCAGGGCAAAACCATATCCATAAACTGGCCATTGTGGAAAGATGGCGGGATGCAGGTAGATTCAGAAGTCCAGGAAATGATGAGGCTAAATATCGGTATGACCGCAATGGAAACTTCAAAGGGTATCAGGGCATTTTATCATAGTCTGGCCAGTGGTGAAGGCCAGGTGATGGTAATAGAAGGCGACCTGGCACGAATGAAAGAGAAGTTTCTTGCGGAGCCGGCTGTTACCAGGCCTCAGGTTATTGAAACCAATACGGCATTCTCCTCATCAGAGGGGATAGATACAGGAAGCCTGCTGGATAAAGTCCAGGTATCACTGAAGCAGATTGTATCGCAAATTCTAAGAATTAACAGTAATGATATAGATGTTTGTACAGAATTAAGTGAATACGGATTTGAGTCATTATCGCTGATACGCTTTAATAATAAGCTGAATCAGGAATACAAGCTGGAACTAAGCCCTACAATATTCTTCAACCACCCAACCCTTCAAAGCTTAGCAGAATATCTGGTAAAAGAATATCAGGCCGTATTTGCAGATAAGTTCCCGGTCACATCCAGGGTTGAAGCTCCAAAGCCAAAAGTCATAGATGAAAAAGCGAAGGAAGTATATGAGAAGATTTCCTTCAAAAAAAGAGATAAATTCCGATTTGCACCAGTAGCTGCATATCCGGTTTCAAAACCGGAATCATCGGTTCCCGAAGCTGTTGCCATTATCGGGGTGAGCGGCAGGTTTCCAATGGCCGGCGATATTAATGTGTTTTGGCAAAACCTCGTTGAAGGCAGGGATTGTATTTCGGAAATTCCCAAAGAACGTTGGGATTGGCGGAAGTACTACGGAGACCCTGAAAATGAAGCAAACAAGACTAATATTAAATGGGGTGGATTTATAGAAGGAGTAGAGGAGTTTGATCCTCTGTTTTTCGGAATATCCCCCAGAGAAGCGGAAGTAATGGATCCACAGCAGCGCTTGTTGATGACTTATGTATGGAAGGCTATTGAAGATGCAGGATACTCAGCCAACAGCCTTTCAGGATCAAATACAGCGATATTTGTGGGGACTATGGCCAGTGGTTATGGTGAATTGTTATCAAAAGCCAATATAGCAATTGAAGGTTATTCGTCCACCGGAATAGTAGCTTCTGTAGGACCGAACCGGATGAGTTATTTATTGAATATTCACGGGCCAAGCGAACCCGTTGAAACAGCTTGTTCAAGTTCACTGATAGCCATTCACCGAGCAGTGAATGCTATAGCAGATGGAAACTGCGAAATGGCAATTGCCGGAGGTGTAAATACAATTCTGACACCGGAGCTGCATATAAGTTTCAGCAAGGCGGGTATGCTCAGTGAAGACGGACGATGCAAAACTTTTTCGGATAAAGCTGACGGTTATGTGAGAGGCGAGGGTGTAGGTATGATTATCCTGAAAAAGCTGAAGGCTGCAGAACGTGACGGAGATCATATTTATGGAGTAATCCGGAGTACGGCTGAAAATCATGGAGGGCGTGCAAATTCCCTGACGGCTCCAAACCCGAATGCACAGGCTGAATTGCTGAAAACTGCATACATGAAAGCTGGGATTGACCCAAGAACTGTCAGCTATATCGAGGCTCACGGAACGGGCACTGAATTGGGTGACCCAATCGAAATAAACGGCCTGCAGATGGCTTTCAAAGATATGTATCAACAAACGGGAGAAGCTCATGTTACTGCTGCCCATTGCGGAATAGGTTCGGTAAAAACCAATATAGGTCATTTGGAATTGGCTGCGGGAATTGCAGGGATCATCAAGGTGATTCTTCAGATTAAGCACAAGACGCTGGTCAAATCTTTGCATTGCGATGAGATAAACCCATATATTCAGCTTAAGGACAGTCCATTCTATATAGTCCGGGAGACTAAGAGATGGGAGGCCATGAAGGATACTGACGGTAAGGATTTACCAAGGCGGGCTGGTGTAAGTTCTTTTGGGTTCGGAGGCGTAAATGCTCACATTGTAATTGAGGAATATCTTCCCCAAAACCGGGAAACATCAGAAATTGTAATTGATCCGCAAAACCCGGCCATTATAGTGTTATCTGCTAAAAATAAGGAACGCCTCTTGGAACAGGCGATGCAACTACTGACAGCTATCCGGGAACAGCAAATTTCAGGCAGTAGGCTGGCCGATCTGGCTTACACGCTGCAGGTAGGACGCGAAGCTATGGAAGAGCGCCTGGCTGTGATAGCAGGATCGCTCAAGGAACTGGAAGAAAAACTGGAGAAATTTGCAGCAGGCCAGGAAAATATAGAAGATTTGTATATTGGACAGGTTAAGGGAAATAAAGAAACCCTGGCTATTTTTGCCCGGGACGAAGAAATGCAGGAAGCGTTGGAAAAATGGATTCAGCGTAAAAAATACTCCAAGCTGGTGGAACTTTGGGTTAAGGGTCTGGTGTTTGACTGGAACAAGCTTTACGGAGATGCCAAACCCCGACGGATCAGTTTGCCAACCTATCCGTTTGCCAGAGAAAGGTACTGGGTACCCGAGGGTAGAACTGAGTCTGGAAGTATAATGCCAAAATCAGTGATGGCAGCTCATATCCATCCTTTGATGCATGAAAACACCTCAGATCTCTCTGAACAACGGTTTAGTTCAAGCTTTACCGGCCAAGAATTTTTTCTGGCAGACCATGTTGTAAATGGCAGGCGCATTATGCCGGGAGTAGCGTGTCTGGAAATGGCCCGTGCGGCAGTAGAACGTGCGGCAGTACCGTTTGCAGAAGGTCATACCGGGATAAGGCTTAAAAACGTGGTCTGGACCCGGCCCATAGTTGCCGGCGATCAGCCCCTTAAGGTCCATATAGGACTGACTGCTGAGCTAAATGGAGAAATCAGCTATGAAATCTACAGCAAATCAGAAGATAACGGCCGGGAAACCGTAACCTACAGTCAGGGTACTGCTGTGCTGGATGTGGTCAGCGAAGCTCCTGCCATAAATATTTTGGCACTACAGGCTGAGCTAAGTCAGAACATCCTTGCTCCAGACAAATTCTACCAGGCTTTTAAGATTATGGGGATAGATTACGGGCCTGCTTATCAGGGTATTGAGAGAGTCTATAGCGGTCCGGGTCAGGTGCTGGCGAAATTATTCCTGCCTGCTTCTGTGATGGCTACGGTAGATCAGTTTATCCTGCACCCCAGTTTGATGGACTCTGCCATACAGGCCTCCATTGGTTTAAAGATAGACGCTGGGGGATTTGTTGCTCATAAGCAGAGCCTGGCCTTTGCCCTTAGTGAACTTGAGATTTACGGCAGTTGCACATCTTCCATGTGGGCTCTGATCCGTTATAGTAGCGGTAGTGCAGCAGGGGATAAGGTAGAGAAAATAGATGTCGAGTTATGCGACCATGAAGGTGTTGTTTGTGTGCGGATGAAAGGTTTTGCCTCCCGTGAGATGGATGGAGATATCCAACACGGAAGCATATCAAGGGGAGTAAGCACCACAGACTCTGTGGCTCCGCTTGTAGGTAACGTCACGCTGATTCCGGTCTGGAATGTTGTTCCGATAGAGAAAGGTCCACAAAGTCCGCGAATTGGCGATAAAGTTGTACTTATCGGGGGAACGGAAGGTCAGAAAAGTAAAATAGGTCAAATCTATCCGCAAAGTCAAATATTAAGTATATCGAAAGATGATGATATAAATGCCATTGTCAAACTACTTGAAGCTTGTGGTGCTATTCAGCATATTATCTGTATTGCACCTTATCAACAACCCTTGACATCTCTGGCTGATGAGACAGTGATTAAAGAACAGGATTCAGGGTTGCTCCTAGTTTTCAGAGTGATAAAAGCATTACTCAGCTTAGGTTATGGAGATAAAGAATTGGGCTGGTCTGTGATGACCAATCAGGCCTTGCCTGTACATAAAAAAGATATGGTGAATCCAACCCATGCAGGTATTCATGGATTAATGGGCTCAATGGCTAAGGAATATCCCAACTGGCAGGTAAGAGTCATTGACCTGGAACTGGGATGTGAAAACCTGCCGGCAGAGGTGTTTACTCTGCCTCCGGACCTGCAGGGGGATGCCTGGGCTTACCGGCAACAGGAGTGGTATCGGCAAAATATACTTACGGTACGCTTCAGCGGGCCTGCTGAAACTTTATACAGACAGGGAGGAGTGTATGTCGTAATCGGAGGCGCCGGTGGAATCGGGGAAATCTGGAGCGAATATATGATTAGCACTTATCAGGCCTACATTATTTGGATTGGCAGACGGCCAAAGGATGAAGATATACAGCGTAAGCTGGACAGACTGGCAGCCCTGGGGCCTGTTCCACATTATATTTCGGCAGATGCTGCCGACCTGTCGTCCATGGAACAAGCTTACCGGGAGATAAAGAAAAAACACTCCGGGATAAACGGGGTAATTCATTCTGCTGTCGGCGTTTTGGATCAAAGCCTGGCGAATATGGAAGAGGGTCTGTTCAGGGCGGGACTTGAGGCAAAAATTGATATCAGTGTACGGATAGCTCAAGTGTTTAAAGAGGAGCCTTTAGACTTTGCCTTGTTTTTTTCTTCCATAGGTGCATTCGGAAAAGCTCTTGGACAGAGCAGTTATGCAGCAGGGTGTACTTTTGAGGATGCATTTGCTCATCAACTGAAATATGAATGGCCCTATGCGGTGAAGGTAATGAATTGGGGATACTGGGGCAACGTCGGCATCGGCAGTGCAGTCCCTGCTGCATTTAAAAACCGCTTGAATCATACGGGGATCGGCTTTATTGAATCACCGGCAGCTATGCAAGCCCTGGAAAACCTCCTGGCCGGGCCTGTTGATCAAATTGCCTTAATGAAAATTACAGGGCCTCAGGCCTTACAAGGGACTGATATGGGTGAATTGATTACAGTTTATCCGCAAAGTCTTCCTGCTGATAAGCAATCATTGCAGAAGGACATTCGAGAAGGACTGGAGAGAATAGCCAACTATGGGGGTGTTCGGTAGATGGAACAGGTATCAATAGATATACCAGCTTATATTGAAGGCATGAAATCTGAATTTAACTCACACATGACTCAATTAAATGACCTGCTTTGCAGGTTGCTCAGGGGTCAATTATGCTCTATGGGAATGTTTAGACAAGGGAAAGTATTGGTTAATAAACCGGGTTCCCGGATAGGGTTAGATAATTTATATGATAAGTGGTTGGAAGCAAGCATCAGTTTCTTAACTGAAAAAAAATATGTCACTTGCGATGGCGAGTCATACACCTTACTAAACAGTAAGTCTGTAGATATCGATGCCGTCTGGCAGGAATGGAAGCAGAAAAAAGAGGCGTGGCTGAAAAACTCTGATATGTCAGCCCGGGTCACACTATTGGAGTCAACACTAAGGGCTTTGCCTGATATACTAACAGGAAAAGTTCCGGCGACAGATATTATTTTTCCGGATTCCTCTATGGCACTGGTGGAAGGGGTATATAAAAACAATAAAGTTGCAGATTGTTTTAATGAGGTGCTTGCCGATGCCGTAGTTTACTATATTAAGGAACAGTTGAAGCAAAATCCGGCGGGCAGGATCCGAATTCTGGAAGTGGGTGCCGGTACGGGAGGAACCAGTGCTATGGTTCTCCGTAAAATAAAGCCTTTCCGGGACCAGATCCAGGAATATTGCTATACGGATATCTCCAGGGCATTTTTATTGCATGCCGAAAGAGAGTATGGCGAACAAAATCCTTTCCTTAGCTGTAAATTGTTTAACGTAGAAGCTCCCGTTGCGGGGCAAGGAATAAAAGCAGGTGAATATGACATTGTCATAGCTGCCAATGTTTTGCATGCCACTAAAAATATCCGGCAAACCATACGGAATGCCAAAGCAACCTTGCGAAAACAAGGGTTGTTGCTTATAAATGAGCTAAGTGACAATTCCCTGTTTGCCCACTTGACCTTTGGGCTTTTGGAGGGATGGTGGCTGTACGATGATCCGGTATTACGCATTCCTGGAAGCCCGCTGTTGTCTCAAGCAACATGGCAAAGGGTTCTGGAAGGTGAGGGTTTCCAATCTGTCTTCCATCCAGCATGGAAGATTCACGATCTTGGTCAGCAGATTATTGTTGCTGAGAGTGATGGGGTTGTACGGCAAAAGCAGCAAATAAAACCTGGCATTACACCTCTAAAGCAGGCTGCAAAGGATCAGATTTTCAAAGAACAGTCAATGAAACCCAGGCTCCACATAGAGCAGGGCAGCGGTGTAAAAGACAATTTGCTACGGGACAAAAGTAAGGCCTATTTAGTGAAAATGGTAGCTGAAGTACTAAAAATTCCACGTCAAAAGATTGATTCATCGGAGCCTTTGGAGAGTTATGGGATCGATTCCATTTTAGTCGTTCAGATAACAAGTGCTCTAAGAAAAAGTTTTGATAATATAAGCAGTACCTTATTATTTGAGTGTCAGACAATTGATGCTCTATCAGAGCATTTTGTAAAAACCCAAAGGGATTCGTTGATAAAGCTGTTAGGGCTGGAGGAACAACAGCCTCTTGAAAAGGAAAACCAAATGCAGTCTGTTGTACCATCGGTAACCCCTGCAGTAACAGGAAAAAAGCCAAGATTCTTAAAATACTCTCCCTCGTCGGAAACCGTAAAACTGTCACCGGAGCCATTTAAGGAGCCAATTGCTGTAATTGGGATGAGCGGCCGGTATCCGCTGGCAAATAATTTGAAAGAATTTTGGGGGAATTTAGGTGCGGGAAGGAATTGTATAACCGAAATTCCGGAAGATCGGTGGCCACTGGAAGATTTTTATCACCCGGACCCTAAGGAAGCTGTCGCTCAAGGCAAAAGCTACAGTAAATGGGGTGGCTTCATCGAAGGATTTGCGGAATTTGATCCGCTCTTTTTCAATATTTCGCCTAGAGAGACTTTAAATATGGACCCTCAGGAGCGCCTGTTCCTGGAAGAATGCTGGAAGGTACTGGAGGATGCGGGATATACAAGAGTACAGCTTAGCAAACAGTATCATAATCGTATAGGAGTTTTTGCGGGAATAACAAAGGCCGATGTCAGCCTGTATAGCTCTGAATTATGGAAACAGGGAGAAAAGATTCACCCTCGCTCTTCATTCAGTTCAGTGGCAAACAGGGTTTCATATTTGTTTAATTTCAGAGGCCCCAGTATGCCAATAGATACAATGTGCTCCTCCTCCCTTACGGCTATTCATGAAGCCTGTGAAAATATCCACCGGGGAGAATGTGATCTGGCAATCGCAGGGGGTGTCAATTTATATCTTCACCCTTTAAGCTATGTAGAGCTTTGCGCACATCAAATGCTTTCGGAAGACGGACAATGTAAAAGCTTCGGTAGGGGTGGAAACGGTTTTGTACCCGGTGAAGGGGTGGGGACTATACTCTTGAAGCCGTTGTCAAAAGCTGTCGCAGACCATGACAATATTTATGCCGTAATCCGGGGTACTAAAATAAACCACGGCGGTAAAACAAACGGCTATACTGTACCCAGCCCTACTGCTCAGGCAGAACTCATTAAAGAGGCTATAGGCAAGGCGGACATACACTCACGGGCCATCACCTATATAGAAGCTCACGGAACAGGAACAGAGCTTGGTGACCCAATAGAAATAAAAGGGCTTACTCAGGCCTTTGAAAAGGATACGGCAGATACGGGATTTTGTTCCATTGGGTCAGTAAAATCCAACATTGGCCATTTGGAATCCGCGGCAGGAATAGCGGGTGTAACAAAAATCATACTGCAAATGAAAAACGGGCAATTGGCCCCAAGCATTAATTCAAAAGAATTGAATCCAAATATAGATTTCTCTAAAACACCATTCGTAGTCCAGCAAGATCTTGCCCCATGGAACAGGCCTTTTATTGAAATAAACGGTGAAGCCGGGGAATATCCAAGAATCGCTGGAATCTCAAGTTTCGGTGCGGGAGGGTCCAATGCACATATTGTAATAGAAGAATATATTCCTCAACATATGGAAGAGAGTGGCATAACAGTTTCTGCTCAAAATCCGGCAATTATAGTATTATCGGCAAAGACTGAAGGACAGCTTCAGGTTCAGGTGCAGCAGCTGCTTACTGTCATGGAGGAACAGAATTTTACTGACAGCAGCCTGGCAAACCTGGCTTATACGCTTCAGGTAGGGCGGGAGCACATGGAAGTACGTCTGGCGGTTATTGCAATTTCTATAAAAGAACTTAAAGAAAAACTAAATGGGTTTATGGAAGGCCGGAGTGATATAGAAGATTTGTATCACGGTCAGGTAAAGCCAAATAGAGAAGTGCTGGCTGTTTTTGCAGCTGATGAGGATTTGCAGCAAGTTGTTAATAAATGGCTGGAAAACAGGAAGTATTTAAAATTACTTGACCTATGGGTAAAAGGTCTTAACTTTGATTGGAACAACCTGTATAAGGATGCCAGGCCTTACCGTATCAGTTTGCCGACTTACCCCTTTGCAAAAGATAAATACTGGATACCTGTGGTGAAAACCAGCATAGGTACAAGTGCAGCAAGCCACATAAACATAAACGATATTCATCCGTTAGTACATCAAAATACCTCTAACTTCTCGGAGCAGAGATTCAGCTCTGTTTTTACCGGTGAAGAATTTTTTCTCTCGGATCATGTCGTCAAGGGTCAAAGGGTTTTGCCCGGTGTAACATATTTAGAAATGGCGCGGGCTGCGATAGAACTGGCAGTAGAAGATTTTACAGACAGTGAGATGGGAATACGGCTGAAGGACGTAGTATGGGCCCGTCCTGTTATTGTAGGAAAGCAGCCGCTAAAAGTCAGCATCGGTTTATATCCCGGGAGTAACGGCGAATTCTCTTATGAAATTTATAGCAAACCTGAAATACCTGATGCAGAAAAAATAGTAAACAGCCGGGGTATTGCAGTAATTGAAAAGGCTTCCAAAGGACCGGCAGTTGATATCCATAAATTGCGAGACGAGTGCAATATCAGCATTCTTTCATCCGGCCAGTGTTACAAAGTCTTTGAAACCAGAGGGATAGAATATGGTCCGTCCCATCGGGGGATTGAAAGACTGTATCTGGGTATGGAACAGGTAGTGGCTGAACTTGTCTTGCCTTCCCGGGTTTTAGAGACCAGGGAACGATTCGTTTTACATCCCGGCATAATGGACGCTGCTTTACAAACATGTCTGGGATTGATGGCAGGTGCAGCAGAATTTACAGATAACCTGGAAAACAGTAAGCTCAGACTGCCTTTTGCGCTCCGGGAGCTTGAAATATTCGGAACAACAGCTTATGCCAAGTGGGCTATTGCCCGCTTTAGTGACGGTAGTGCCTCTACGGACAAAGTTCAAACCTTCGATATTGATATAGCTGATGAAAATGGGGTAATTTTAGTTAGCTTCAAAAGCCTTTCGTTCAGAACCCTGGAAGTTGAAAAAGGTATTGAAGAAGCAGACGGCAGAAAAGGAATGCTTGTACTGAAGCCTTGCTGGCAAGAAGCAGCCATGGGTAATGTATTTTCAGATACTTATGAGGAGAGGGTAAAGGAATATACAAGGCATATTGTATTTCTCGGTGAGATGAAACAGGGTCTGGAGAAAAGTATTGCAGGACAGATGGCAGGATTGCAATGCCATGTTTTACATTCCAATGAACAGGACCTTGATCAACGATATAAGAACTATACAACTCAAGTGTTTGGGGAGATACAGAGTATTCTTGGTGGTAAATCGCCAGGTAAAACCCTAATACAGATTGTAGTCCCGGTTCAGAATGAAGGGCAGCTCCTTACAGGATTGTCAGGTTTATTGAAAACAGCTTCCTTGGAAGACCCGAAAATTATGGGCCAGCTTATAGAAGTGGATTCAGTTGAAGATGCGCCAGGAATTGTAACCAAGCTGAAAGAAAGCGGTCTGAGACTTATGGAAAAAAGAATACGGTATCAGGGTGGTAAAAGGATGATTCCTGTCTGGAGTGAAATCGAAACCTCCTCAGCTGCAATTGAAATGCCCTGGCGTGATAAGGGAGTTTACCTTATTACCGGTGGTGCCGGAGGACTTGGGCAGCTTATGGCAAAGGAAATAGCGGGTAAAGCAAGAAATGCGAAAATAATAATTACCGGACGGTCTCCGCTAAAGGAGGGCGTGCAAAACAAATTAGAGGAATTACTACGGTATGGTGACCGGATTCAATACAAACAAGCGGATATTTCTTCAAAAGAAGAGGTTGAAATACTGGTCGGAAGCATCATAAGGGACTTTGGAGGACTTAATGGCATAATCCATTGTGCAGGCGTAATCCGCGACAACTTTATTATTAAGAAAACCATGGACGAAATTTCTGAGGTGATGGCACCCAAGGTTTCCGGGCTGTGGAATCTCGACCAGGCAACCAGGGATATGTCCCTAGATCACTTTATTCTGTTTTCTTCCGGAGCGGCAGACATGGGGAACATCGGTCAGGCAGATTACTCTGCAGCCAATGCCTTTATGAATGCTTATGCAGGTTACAGGAACAGCCTGATGTCATTGAAAAGGCGTAGTGGGAAAACTTTGTCAATCCTTTGGCCGTTATGGAAAGAAGGCGGAATGCGGGTAGATGACCTAACAGAAAAAAATATGGCTAAAAATTTGGGGATTACACCTCTTTCCACAACAAACGGGATTCAGGCTCTATATAAAGGCTTATCCTCCGGAAATGACTGCATAATGGTGGCGGAGGGAAATCTCAGCCAAATGAGGCAGAAACTATTGTCTTCACTTTCATCACAATCAATGAAGCCGGAGCCGAAACTCGTCACAAGGCCCAAAACCTCTGCAGAGCTTCCTGATGAAGCAAGTCTAAAAGACAATATAGCCGGTTACTTGAGGGAGATGGTTGCCGATACGCTGAAAATCTCTCCCGGAAGTCTAAATAACAATGAAAGCTTTGATAAATACGGATTAGACTCAATTATTGTCGTTGAAATAAATAATAAGCTGGAAAAAGATTTTGGCAATCTATCAAAAACACTATTTTTCGAATATAGTACCATAGATGAATTAGCTGATTATTTTGTGAAAACTCATAAGGAAGTTTTGTTAAGGCTTTTTACAGCAGAAGAAACTACTGTACCTGGAGATAGTTCAGGACTGATACCTTCGTCAAGCGGGAAGCTCCCACAAGCTGTCCCCAAGCCAAAACGAGTGGAATATCTTGCGAAGCAGGCCAATGATTACAATTGCGTAAAAGCAAATTATTCCGGCCAGTCGGGCAGCAATACACTGCAGGTACCGCAAGAATCCAGTATTACTGACTTCCTTATAAGACAAATTGAAAATGATAACTTAACTCTTGATGATATTATTGCATTACCATGCTGCGATATTATCACTACAAAAGATAAATCCATTAAAAAAGATGATTGCAGGAAAACCGGTGAACCTGAACCCTGTGGTGATTCATCGGATTATGTGTTAATTCATGAGAAGGAGTTGCAGAATAAACCTGTGCTCACCAGCCTGGTTGAAGAAATCGACAGGGACAATCCGCCGGTGGGATATGAACGTTTACTCTACCAGCACTTTTTCATATCCGCTAAGCAAAAGAAATACTTAAGGCTGATGGTTGATGAGCCCGATCAACTTATTGTTCCCTTTATGCCAATAGATCCGGTCAGTTATAAGGAGTTGCGGGTCTTTTGCAAAAAGAATAATAAAAAACTGCTTGTAGTAGATTCTTATCATGATTGGATCAGCTCAGAGCAAACAAGGCTTATTCCGTTAGGAGTATGGCAGGATATAGATATAAATCAGTTTACCCTGGCCGGAAACAAAATGAGAAAATTACGGTATCTGGTAGAAAAATTCAGAAACTCCGGCGATGTAAAAATTATCGAGTTTACTCCCGGGTTAAAGCTATCTCTGAATGAGATGCGCGGCTTAATGATGAAGTGGTGTGAAGGAAAGAAAAACATCATAAAGCATACTTTTGTCTGTATGCAGGAACTGTTGAAAAGGACTCTGCCTTCCGGATACAGGGCATTCTTAACCTATCACAATGATAAATTATGTACGGTTATAGTAATCGAACATGGCACCAATGGAATGTACGTTATGGATCAGGAGTTCTATGATCCTAAGAACGCTCCACTGGGTCATATGGAGTATTCTATTACTGAGATTATCGGATTTTTGAAAAAAGAAAAGGCGAATATTTTTTCCCTTGGACTGACATGGTATCCCTTTGCCTTTGAAGACTATCCACAGAAGGACCCGGAAGGATGGGCATGGCTAAAAGAGCAATACAGTAAACAAACTCTGTTAAGCAGAATATTTCACCAAGGTGAAACCAACTATCAATTCAAAAAGAAGTTTGGGATATCGGGAGAGCCTGTTTTGGCGTATTTGCCCAAAGAAGAGCCTTTTTCATTATTATTCAAATACTGGCCGATTTTCTATCAAAATTCCCTTACTGCCGATCAACTCAGTGAGCAAATCAGCCGTATACCGTTGTCAGACCTGGAAAGCGGATATACAGGCAGGGAAAGCAGTCAGACAAAGTATGACTTGACTGACAGGCAGGGTCGCCAATTACTGATATCAAGCACGACAAAACTGGATCAAATTGACTACCATGACAATCCACTGGATTTAGCCACGGACTCATGGTATATGGTCCGATCCGATGCCGTAAAGGAACGCACTGTCCATTTGAAGGCTAAAAGTCCAGTAGGGGGTTCCGAAATAATCAAAACCATATTTCCTTTTAAGCACATAATCTTAACAGACAGAGGACGGAGTGCAGAAGAGCTTTTTTACAAGGTATTCCAGAAGACCGGGAAAAAAATACTGAGCGCCATACCCTGGGCTTCCACCCTTATGCATCAACTAAATAACGGGTTTGAAGTGATTGAGCTGCCCCATCCTTCTGTACAGGAACCTGATTCAGCTTATTTATTTAAAGGGGAGCTGGATATAGAGGCATTAATGGAACAATTACGGAAAGATAGCCGAAATATTGCTATGGTTGGCCTGGAAGTACTTAGTAATGCCAGCGGAGGGAATCCGGTCAGCTTGTCGCACATCGGCGAGTTGAAACAGATCCTTAATCAATTTAAAATCCCGATGGTTCTGGATGCTTCGAGGATAGTCAGGAATGCGTTCCTGATAAAGCAATATGAAGAGAATTGCCGGCAAAGCAACATTTGGGATATTGTAAGACAGACTTCAAAGCAAGCTGACTATATTGTAACCAGCTTGACCAAAGATTTTGCAGTACCGGTTGGCGGTCTCATTGCAACCAATGATGACCGGCTGGCTGAAGATATTAAGAGGGCTCAAGCGAGTCAAAGCCTTTTGATTACTCCTGAGGAGGAGCGCATGATTATCAACGCATTATCGGATCAGGAAAAGATAACGGGGCTTATTGAGGAGCAGCTTACATTTGCCAGGAGCCTGCAAGATATGCTGATTCAGGCAAAAGCACCGATTTTGCAGCCGGCTTGTGGCCATGCAATAGTAATAAATGTTTCACAGCTGGTTTATGGAGAAAGTAATACTCAGAAAAAAGAAACATTCCTTAAAGAACTGTTTATCGAAACGGGGATTCGAGGAGGTATCCACCAGGTTGGCAAACAGAAGAATACCCTTCTGGATCAATGTATTCGTCTGGCTCTGCCATTGGGTTTAGCGAGTGAAAATAGAAGGATTATATTTGATAAGCTAAAGCATTTTTTCGCGGCCAGGCAAGTGCCTGAATCAGATAAGGAGGTAGCTGTTTGTCATGTCTGATAAGAATTTAAAAGAACTGGTAAACCAGCTTTCTGAAGACCAGAGGCAATTATTGTATGATAGAGTTGCCAGGGTGGACAATAGTAGAGAGCCACAAAATATAAATATGCCTCGACAGTACGACATTGCAATAATCGGCTTAAGCGGCCGATATCCCCAAGCCGGAAATCATCTTGAATTTTGGCATAAGCTTCAGCAGGGCTTTAATTTTATAGAAGAAGTTCCCCGGAATCGTTGGGATCACAACGAATACTATGAGCCGGATTCCAGGGATGACTCCCGAAATAAGACCCGCTGCAAATATGGAGCTTTTATAAATGAGCATGATAAATTTGATGCTGAATTTTTTAATATACATTCAAGGGAAGCGGCACTAATGGACCCGCAAGAGCGCCTGGCTCTGGAAACTACATGGTCCTGTATTGAAGATGCAGGTTATGAACCCTCCATGCTTAGCAGGGAAACGGGGGTTTTTACAGGGCTGACCTATAGCGAGTTTCAGAAGTTGATTCCCATGACAACTCATTCCTATGTATTAGGTAGCAGAATAGCTTATTTTTTTGATTTTAAAGCAATGTCAGTTACAACAGATGCCGGCTGCTGTTCTTCTCTGAATGCAATTCATTTAGCTTGTCAAAGCTTAATCAGAGGGGAATGCCGGACGGCAATAGTGGTTGGGGCAAATCTGATATTGCATCCGGAACATTATACAACAGCGTCACAGATGCTAAGCTCAAAACAGATTCCCTTATCCAGCCCTTTTGGTATCGATGATGGCTGGATTCCTGCCGAGGGGATTGTTGCCGTTTTGCTGAAACCTCTAAAAAAAGCTGTAGCAGACAAAGATAACATTTATGGAATTATTAAATCCAGTCATATTTTACAGGATGGGAAGACCTCCTGGTTTACAGCATTCAACCCTAAACAGCAGGCTAAACTTATTCAGGAAAATTTCATCAAATCAGGTATAGACCCGCAAACCATCGGCTATGTGGAAGCGGCGGCTAACGGCTCGGATTTGGGCGATGCTATCGAAATAGAGGGTTTGAATGCTGCATTTAAAAACTTTACCGATAAAACCCATTATTGCCCCATTGGTTCAGTTAAGTCCAATACCGGCCATGGAGAAGCAGTATCGACACTTCTGCAGTTGACAAAGGTTTTACTGCAGTTTAAGTCAAAAACCCTTCTTCCTCTGGTTAACATTACAGAAATCAATCCTAACATAAACATGGAGCAGTCACCCTTTTATTTGCTGAAAGAGTCTCAAAGATGGGAGCCTCCGGTAGTAAGACTTAACGAAGAGCAGTTTTCGCTGCCCAGGCGGGCTACAATATCATCTTTTGGTGCAGGTGGCAATATCGGGCATCTTATCCTTGAAGAATATTCTACCAAGGAATCAGAAAAGCAAACCTTGGATTATTATATTATTCCAGTGTCTGCCAGATCTGTGGATTTACTCAGACTGAACCTGGAAAATTACCTTGATTTTTTTGAAGAGTATCTTGTCATTGATGCAGAGTGGCAATCGAACTATACTCTGTTGAACATGATGTTTACTCTCTGTGCCGGAAGAGTGTCATTTCAGGAGCGCGTAGTTTTTGTCGCCGACAGGTTGGAAAGTTTGGTAACTCAGATCCGCCAGTTTTTAGGCGGAAATCATAACTCCAATATTATTACAGAAGGCAGTGGGAGTACCGCTGCTCCGGCAGCTGATAATATAGATGCAGCAAATTACCTTAAGAATCATTCACTTTATGATTTAGCCCGGGTTTGGGTTTGTGGCGGAAAGATTTCCTGGGACGGGTTTTTTAAACAATATGACGTAAAGAGGGTTTCATTACCTGTATCGGCTTTTGAAAAAAAACACTTTCCTGTTCCTTCAATTCCGAAACCGGTTAAGTATACTTCTAGTCCCAAAACCGGTGTGAATCCCGGGCCGGTTGTAGAGAAACTGCAAAATAGGGAAAATGGGACTGATTTAAGACAAATTGTCAGGGAAATATTCGCCAAGGCTTTAAGTATTCCTGTTCACCAGGTTAATTTGGCATCACAACTTGATGAATATGGTTTTGACTCGATAATGGTTGCAAAAGTTGCAGATGGCTTGGGAAAGTATTACGGTACTGTGCCTAAAACACTATTTTTCGAATGCCAGACTATTAATGATGTCATTAATCACCTCGGGCAAAGATATACTGCCGAATCTCTTAAGACTGTTCCTGAGGATGATTCAATAGAGTCACTGACCAAAGCAATACTGTCCGATGGCATTTCCGCGGAAATACTTATTAATAAATTACCATAGATGAGGGTGATAAAGTTGAAGGAAGCTATTATAAGTTCTATATTGAAAAAAATAAAAACGGGATCCCTGTCAAAAGAAGTCGGGGTAGACCTATGCTATGAGATCAAAAATATGAATGAAGGTACAGGAGCACAGATAAATCGTCCCGCTGATATTGCAATTATTGGTTTGGCGGGCTGTTATCCTCAAGCCAGAAATATCTATGATTTCTGGAAAAACTTAACCGGCGGCAAAGACTGCATCTCAGAAATACCATCCAACCGCTGGCGGTGGCAGGATTATTTCCTTCCGGACAGGCAATCTGCAGCCGCACTGGGGAAAAGCTACAGTAAATGGGGTGGATTCATAGAGGATGTAGATAAATTCGATCCGTTATTTTTTAATGTTGCTCCCAGTGAAGCTGAACTGATGGACCCGCAGGAGCGTTTATTTCTGAAGGTGGTTTGGGAAGTATTGGAGGATGCCGGGTATAACAAATCCACATTAAGTACTCAAAAGGACAATGGAGAGAATAACAAAATAGGTGTTTTTGTTGGTGCTACATGGCAGGAATACCAGCTTTATTCCAGCAGTGTCGATGACTGTTACAAAACTGTTGTATCCACAAACGCCTGCAGTATTGCCAACAGAGTCTCCTACTTCTTTGATTTCAAAGGTTACAGCCTCACTGTCGATACAGCATGCTCTTCGTCTCTTATGGCAATCCATCTGGCTTGTGACAGTTTGCTACAGGGTACAAACAGCATAGCGATTGCCGGGGGCGTAAATCTTACTCTTCATCCCAACAAATATTTACTGCTGTCAAAGCATCAGTTTGCTTCCAGTGATGGAAGGTGTGTAAGCTTTGGCGAGGGAGGAAACGGCTATGTCCCAGGTGAGGGTGTAGGGGCCGTGCTTCTCAAGCCCCTGTCCCGGGCTATTACAGATGGAGATCATATTTACGGTGTCATCAAAGCATCTGCTGCCAACCATGGAGGGAAAACCAACGGGTTTTCAGTTCCCAACCCCAATGCCCAGGCGGAAGTAATAACTGAGGCATTGGAGAAGGCCGGTATAGATCCCAGAACTATCAGCTATATCGAGGCTCACGGGACAGGTACTTCCCTGGGTGATCCCATTGAAATTGCCGGTTTGAATAAAGCTTTCCGGGAGTATACCCGGGATAAGGGTTTTTGCTCCATAGGATCGGTGAAATCCAATATCGGGCACTGTGAAAGCGCAGCGGGGATTGCTGGCCTGACGAAAGTACTGCTGCAGCTCAAATACAGAAAATTGGTCCCTTCCTTGCATTCCAGGGTTCTTAACCCTGAGATAGACTTTGATGATTCACCCTTTTTCGTTCAGCAGGAGCTTGCCGAATGGAAAAGGCCGAAAATAGAAATAAACGGACAAACAAAAGAATATCCAAAACGGGCAGGCCTTTCATCCTTCGGGGCAGGAGGAGTAAATGTCCATCTGGTGATAGAAGAATATATTCCTGAGCACCGTGAATCTACTCATAAAGTCCAAAACCCCGAACATCCGGCGATTATCCTGCTGTCGGCACGGAACCAGGAAGGACTCGTAGCACAGGTAAAACAATTATTAGACGCTATTCTTGATAAAAGAATTGTTGAAGATGAGTTAAAGCAAATGGCCTATACACTTCAGGTAGGACGTGAGGCACTTGGAGAACGGCTGGCTGTAGTAGTAAGCTCCTTGGGAGAACTGGCTGAAAAGTTGCAGGCATTTTTGAAAGGTCAAAAAAATCTTGCCGGTCTATATCATGGACAGGCTCAAAATCGCCAGGAAGCCTTGTTTCCCTTAACGACAGATGCAGATTCAACGGTTTCTAAATTGATTTATGATAAAAGATATAATGAACTCTTGGACTTATGGATTAAAGGACAGCCTGTTGACTGGAATTTGCTCTATGATGAAAGCAAACCGCGACGAATGAGTCTACCGACTTATCCGTTTGCGGGTAAATCTTATTGGGTGCCGAAGATTGAACCGAACTCCTCCGCAGCTGTGATAAAATCCCCGGACACTTTCAGCAGCAGGGTATCTCCTGAAACTTCCGGTGAGTCGATGGTCGGAACGGTCATGCTGGTTCCCGTTTGGGATGCTTTTAATGTACAGAGGGTACAAGAGTATCCATCCTCTGCTGAGCAGATTTTAATTATAGGAGGGGCCGACGATAAAAGAAGCAGTATCCGGAAGAAGTATCCAAATGCCCATATGCCGGATATTCAGCCCGTTGATAATATTGATGCGATAGCAGAAAAACTGAAAACTTATGAATACATAGATCATATTATATGGATTGCCCCTGATAACTCCTTGACGTCCCTGGTGGAGGATGGGCTGATCGAAGGGCAGAATCAAGGTGTCCTTCAGATTTTCCGAATGATTAAAGCTTTGCTTCAGTTGGGTTATGGAACCAGGAACCTGGGGTGGACTATAATAACTGTTCAGACTCAAACTGTCAGAAAGCATGAAAAAGCAAACCCCACTCATGCTTCACTTCATGGGCTGATCGGTTCTATGGCCAAGGAATACCGCAACTGGAAGGTACGGTTGGTTGATATGGAGGAAGATTCGTTTGCTGATACCTCCAGGCTTACAACAGAAGTTTTTTCTTTACCTCCGGATCCTCAAGGGAATATTTTAGCATACAGAGACGGAGAGTGGTACCGGCAGCAGCTGGTTCCTTTTAATCGTCCTTCATTGCCGGAACCGCAACTATACCGGACCGGCGGAGTTTATGTAGTTATTGGCGGCGCAGGAGGCATTGGGGAAGTGTGGAGTGAATACATGATCCGCAGCTTCAAAGCTCAAATCATCTGGATTGGCAGACGCCAAACAAGCGAAGCAATTCAGGCAAAATTGGACAGGCTTGCAACTATGGGGCCTGTGCCCGAATACATTTCAGCGGATGCAACTGATGAAAAAATGTTGCGTAAAGCTTATGAAAAAATTAAGCAGAAATATACAAATATTAATGGAGTCATTCATTCAGCCATTGTGCTGCTCGACCAAAGTCTGGCCAATATGGATGAGGAGCGTTTCAAAACGGGGCTTTCTGCAAAGATCGATGTGAGTGTACGTATGGCACAGGTGTTTCAGAAAGAACCCCTGGATTTTGTAATGTTTTTCTCTTCCATGATTGCTTTTTCAAAATTTCCCGGACAGAGCAACTATGCTTCCGGCTGCACCTTTAAAGACGCTTATGCCCAGCAGCTTTCAAGGGAATGGCCTTGTAAAGTAAAGGTTATGGACTGGGGATACTGGGGCAGTGTCGGTATTGTTGCGTCGAAGGATTATCAGGACCGGATGGCATTGGCTGGTATTGGCTCTATTGAACCCCCGGAAGCGATGGAGGCTCTGGAGACACTACTTGCCGGGCCGATGGATCAGCTTGCTCTGATGAAAACTACTAAACCTCTGGAAATGGAAGAAATAAATCCTCAGGAAGTGGTCGCTGTCTACTCTGAAAACCTGCATTCAGGTATTCAAAATATAGAGAGCTATTTGCCTGAGCAGTTTTTACGGATTAATCACTTGAAATCGGAAGTAAGCCTTCATCTTAAGGAGATGGAGGGGCTTCTCTGCAAACTGCTTTTGGGTCAATTGCAGTCCATTGGAATGTTTGCACCAGATAATTCAATAATAGGTGATTATAAGAACAAAACTGGTCTATCCGGGCTGTATGACCGATGGATGGAAGAGAGTATTGCTGCTTTGGAGCGGAATAAATATCTCCAGCATAAGGAACGCTTATTTGCGGTAACCAATGTAATTCCATCAGATATGAATGATTTATGGGAAGAGTGGAATCAGAAAAAAAGTATATGGATGGAAAATTCAAACATGAAGTCATTGGTGGTTTTAGTTGATACAACACTTAGAGCATTACCGGAAATACTCACCGGAAAAACCCTCGCGACAGAGATAATGTTTCCCAATTCCTCTATGGAACTGATAGAAGGAGTTTACAAAAACAATATGCTTGCTGATTACTTCAATGAAGTACTGGCAGACTCTGTGGTTGCATATATACACGAACGCCTTAAGCAGGATACATCCGCTAAAGTCAGAATTTTAGAGATTGGAGCAGGTACAGGCGGAAGCAGCAAAATGGTGTTTCAAAAACTAAAGCCTTATCAGCAACATATTCAGGAATATTGCTATACAGACATATCAAAAGCTTTTTTGCTTTTTGCAGAAAAAGAATACGGACCTGAGAATCCCTATCTGACCTACCGGATTTTTAATGCTGAAGCTCCGGTTGCCGGGCAAGGTGTCAATGCCGGGGGATACGATATTGCAATTGCTACCAATGTATTGCATGCAACCAAAAATATACGTACAACTTTGCGTAATGCAAAAGCTGCTTTACAGAAAAACGGGTTGATAATGCTAAATGAGATGTCACATAATACTATGTTTTTTCACCTGACATTCGGGCTGCTGGAAGGATGGTGGATGTATGAAGATTCAGCCCTCCGCATTCCGGGCTGTCCCGGATTGTATCCGGAGACCTGGAAAAGTGTTTTGGAAACAGAAGGGTTTAATTCCGTACTCTTCCCGGTCAGAGAAGCCCATGAATTCGGGCAGCAGATCATAATAGCCGAAAGTGATGGTGTTATAAGACAGCAGCAAAAAATAAAAACGGATGTGAGTACAGCTAAGGAGAAAAAGAGCCTGCAAGGAAACCAGTCAAGCTCACCCGGCAATGCTTCAAAAAAAGCTGGTCCTGAAACGAGCCGGCCGGTGTCGCCTAATAAAGGTAATGCCGCCAACGATCTAGTTCTGGAGGATTTTGTTAAGGAATTGATAAAAGAAAAGATTTCGGAATCTTTAAAGATTGATATTGACGAAATCGGCGTGGACGAACCATTTGCGGATTATGGCCTGGATTCTATAACCGGTGTCAATTTAGTATTCATCATTAATCAGGCGCTGGAAATCGATTTGAAGGTTACGACCCTGTTTGACTATAGCTCTGTAAATCAGCTGGCAGCATATATTTTGTCCGGGAACAAAGAAGCAATTGCAGGGATCTACGGACTTAATACCAACCAGACTGAAGTGGATGAAGAACAGGATACCGATAGTCAGGAAGAATCTCTTGAGATTCTAGGTATCAAGGCAGAGACAGGAAGTGGAAGCCAACAAATATCAAAAGAGCCAATAGCAATTATCGGAATGAGTGGGCGGTATGCCAAAGCCAAATCGTTGGAGGAATTATGGGATTGCCTTGAAAACGGTACTGACCTGGTAGGGGAAATTACCAGGTGGGAGCTTGGGAAATATCATCCGGAAGGACAGTCATACTGTAATCATGGCGGATTACTGGATGATATCGATAAATTTGATCCGCTCTTTTTCAATATTTCAGGGATTGAAGCTACTTATATGGATCCGCAGCAAAGATTTTTTCTGGAAGAATCATGGAAAGCTCTGGAAGATGCAGGCTATGCAGGGTCAGAATTAGGTGGAAAGCAGTGCGGCGTTTATGTGGGGTACAACGGTGGAGATTACCAGCAGTTGTTTGCTGATAATCCTAATCCGCCACCTCAGGCTATGTGGGGTAACTCAGGCAACATAGTTCCTGCGCGTATCGCATATTACCTGGATCTGCACGGACCTACCGTAGCAGTCGATACAGCTTGTTCCAGTTCATTAGTTGCCATTCATCTTGCCTGTCAGGGGCTGTGGACTAACGAAACAGAGATGGCTCTAGCCGGAGGTGTATTTATTCTAAGTACTCCAGGTTTCTACATATATGCTAACCGGGCTTCAATGCTATCCCCGTCAGGAAGATGCTATACCTTTGATGACAGGGCTGACGGGTTTGTTCCCGGCGAAGGCGTTGGTGCCGTTGTACTGAAGAGGCTTAAAGATGCCATTGCTGATGGCGATCATATTTACGGAGTGATCCGGGGTTCTGGAATCAACCAGGATGGAAAGACCAATGGAATTACAGCACCCAGTGCCAATTCACAGGAACGTTTGGAGCGCTATGTGTACGATACCTTTGGCATAAACCCGGCAGGAATCCAGATGGTTGAAGCTCACGGGACAGGTACCAAGTTAGGAGATCCAATTGAATTTGATGCCCTGACTCGTGCATTCCGGAACTATACAGATAAAAAACAATACTGTGCCCTTGGATCAATCAAGACAAATATCGGGCATTCATCAGCTGCGGCTGGGGTTGGGGGACTAATAAAAATTCTGCTGTCTCTTTACTACAAAAAAATTCCGCCCTCAATTAATTTTCACTCAGGGAACTCTAATATCAATTTTAGCGATAGCCCTTTTTATGTTAATACAACTCTCAGAGACTGGGAGGTTGAAAGCGAAGGAAGTCCGAATCAAACAAAGCGCTGTGCTGTAATCAGCTCTTTCGGATATAGCGGAACTAATGCTCATTTGGCTATAGAAGAGGCTCCGGAAGTAAAACGGACACATCCGGAAAAACCAGGTTATTTGATTGCATTATCTGCTAATTCCTTAAAACAACTGCAGCAGCAGGCGGAGAAATTAGCCGGTTATTGCAGTCAGCGGCCTTCCGTTGATTGCGGGAATATGAGCTTTACACTGCTGCAGGGTAGGAAACACATGAACCACCGTTTGGCTTGTGTTGTGCGTAACACGCAGGAACTTGTGAAATTCCTGAAAAAATGGCTGGAAAAGGGCAAAGTATCTCAAGTCTATTCTTCAGAATTTCACGAGAAGGAGCATAGGGAGCAACTTACCCTGAAGCAATATGGCAATCAATTGCTTCAAAAATGCCGGGAAACAAGTAACACTAATGAATATTTGGAACAGTTGTCTACAGTTGCCGAGTTATATGCTCAAGGATATAATCTGGAATTCAGGCAGTTATTTGCCGAAAATCAGTATTCGAGAATTTCTTTACCTACATATCCGTTTGCGGTTGAGAGCTATTGGGTGTCTGCAAGTGATAACAGGTCTGCCCGGGTTATGGAAGAAACCCGGAAGGCAGCAGCTATCCATCCTTTGCTGCACCAAAACACGTCTGATCTTTCAGAACAGCGTTTCAGCTCAACCTTTAACGGTGAGGAGTTTTTCCTGGCAAACCATAGGGTTAACGGTCAAAGGATACTGCCGGGGGTTGCTTATCTGGAGATGGCCCGGGCTGCTGTAAGTCAGGCTGCCGGGACTTCAGCAGGCAACAGAATTTCAGTCAGGCTGAAAAATGTAGTTTGGGCACGGCCTGTCATAGTAGGTGAGCAGCCGGCAAATGTACATATCGGATTATTTCCTGATGATAACGGTGACATCAGTTATGAGATTTATAGCCAGCAGGGAGGAGACAACACTGAGCCTTTAGTACACAGTCAGGGTACTGCGGTTATTACTCCCAATACAGAAGAGGCAAGACTTGATCTGAATGCCATAAAAGCTTGCTGCAATCTGAATACTGTACCTGCCAGCCAATGCTACAAGGTATTTGAAGCTATGGGCTTTGATTATGGTCCCGGGCACCAGGGTATTGAACAGCTTTATATGGGACAGGGACAGTTATTGGCAAAGTTGTCTCTGCCGTCCTCAGTGGCCGGGACCAGTGAATTATTTGTCCTGCATCCCAGTCTGATGGATTCAGCTTTACAGGCAACACTGGGCTTGATGATGGATACGGGGGATCTGTTGTCCGGAAATATTGCCTTTACCAAACCGTATTTGCCCTTTGCACTGCAGGAGGTTGAAATATTCGGAGGTAGCACGGCCAGTATGTGGGCCCTGATTAAATCCAGCGAAAGCAGTTCAGCAGGAGATAAGGTGCGGAAGCTGGATATTGATTTATGCGATGATGAGGGTAGAGTTTGTGTACGGATGAAAGGATTTTCAACCCGTGTGCTTGAGGGAGGAGCCGGTTCAGCGGAGACGTCCGCAGGTACCCTGATGATGAGTCCTTGCTGGAAAGTACAACCCATAAGCGGAGAAGTACATGCTCCTGACTATGAAAAACATATCGTGATGATTTGCAAAGCCTTGGCTATGGCTCAGGATAATATCAAAGCCGGCATGACAGGAGTACATTGTATTCTCTTAGAAGCTGAATCGGAGGATATGGATGTGCAGTTTCAGACATATGCTGCCCGGGTATTTGATGAAATTAAAACAATTCTGAAAAGTAAGCCGGTTGGGCAGATACTGGTTCAAATTGTCGTTTCTGCAGAAGATAAACAGCAGATTTTTTCAGGCCTGAACGGGTTGTTGAAAACTGCCCATTTAGAGAATCCAAAGCTGATAGGACAGCTGATTGAAATAAACCCGGATGAGGCTTCAGAAAAAATTATCGGAATATTGTGGGAAAACAGCCGTATTCCCACCGAAAGCCACATTCGCTATCAGGATAGTGTGCGCTATGTCGCCGGCTGGAGTGAGCTGGCAAATAATAAGGAAATAAGGAAGCTCCCGTGGAAAGAGCAGGGAGTCTATTTGATTACCGGAGGCGCTGGCGGCCTTGGATTAATTTTTGCTGAAGAGATGGTCAGACAGATAAAGGATCTGACCGTAATTCTGGTTGGACGATCTGAGCTTGACAGGAATAAGCAGGCTAAGCTTAAGGAGCTTGAGATCAAGGGGGCCAGGGTTGTTTACAGGGCGGTTGATGTAGCCGATATGCAGGCCGTAGTCGGATTGATTCAGGGAATCAAGGCTGAATTCGGAAATCTGAACGGAATTATTCACAGCGCCGGCGTAATACGTGATAATTTTATTATCAGAAAATCCAGGGAGGAACTTAGGGAAGTAATGAATCCCAAAGTTGCAGGACTTGTGAATCTGGATCAGGCAAGCCAGGATATAGATCTTGACTTTTTCATAATATTTTCTGCCGGGGCAGGAATTATGGGTAACCCTGGACAAGCTGATTATGCTTCCGCAAATGCATTTATGGATAACTATGCCAGATACCGCAGTACCCTGACTGGGCTAAAACTGCGGCAAGGGCAAACCTTATCCATTAATTGGCCCCTGTGGAAAGACGGAGGTATGCGGGTCGATGAAGAAACCGAGAAAAACTGGCTTAGTATGGGTATTGTACCCATGCCTGCGGAAAAAGGAATCAATGCTTTGTACCAAGCCTTAGCTTCAGGCAATAACCAGGTGATGGTGGCAGAAGGAAATTTGGGAAGGCTTCGCCAGATAATCATGGGGCAACTGACGGGAATGGAAACTGTAAAGAAACCTGCTGAAAAGGCTAAAGAAAAAACGGAATCAGCTGTTAAGCAGGATTTCCTTCAGGAAAAGGCAGTCAATTATTTTAAAAAGATGCTTTCATCTACTACCGGAATACCGCTCAACCGGATTGAGGCAGATGATCCGATGGAGGACTATGGTATTGATTCTATTATGATTATGCAGATTACTAATCAATTGGAAGAAATATTCGGCTCATTACCTAAAACACTGTTTTTTGAATATCAGAATATATATGAGTTAACTCTATATTTCGTCGATTCTTATAAGGATCGTCTTATACAGCTGCTGGGGCTTGAAGAAAAAGCAAATGCAGCTGATGAGAAGCCTCAGGCACTTGCAGTGGTGAAAGAACATGAAATCTCTGCCATAAAAAGCCGCAGGCGTTCCAGGTTTGCTGCAAAACAAACGGAATCGCTTAAAGAAAATAGCACTGATAATACGGAAATCGCAATTATAGGGGTTGCCGGACGATATCCGAAAGCGAGAAACATACACGAATTCTGGGAAAATTTGCAGGGTGGTAAAGACTGTATTACAGAAATTCCTATAGACCGCTGGGATTGTGATTTGTATTATGACGAAGACAGAAACAAATCCGGCAAAATCTACAGCAAGTGGGGAGGCTTTTTAGACGGTGTAGATGAGTTTGATCCCCTGTTTTTCAACATATCTCCCAGGGAAGCAGAAATAATGGACCCACAGGAGCGCTTATTCATGCAATGTGTCTATGAGACTCTGGAGGACGCAGGATATGTACGTGAATCCAACAGCACACAAAATGGTTTTGGATTAGAGGGTAATGTCGGTGTTTATGTAGGGGTCTGGTATGAGGAATACCAGCTTTATGGAGCCCAGGAGCAGCTTCGGGGCAGGCACATAACCTTAGCCGGAAGTCCGGCATCCATTGCCAACCGTGTATCGTATTTTTTCAATTTCCATGGACCCAGTATGGCAGTGGATACTATGTGTTCCTCCTCTCTGACTGCAATCCATCTAGCCTGTAAGAGTCTACAACGGGGGGAATGCGAGCTTGTTGTAGCAGGTGGCGTTAATGTCTCGGTTCATCCCAATAAATTCTTTATGCTGTCACAGGGGAATTTTGCGTCAAGCAGGGGACGGTGTCAAAGCTTTGGTCAGGGTGGCGACGGTTATGTACCAGGGGAAGGTATCGGGGCAGTTTTGCTCAAGCCGCTAAAAAAGGCTGTTGCTGACGGAGATCAGATTTATGGTGTTATCAAGGGGACTGCTATAAACCATGGTGGAAAGACCAATGGTTATACTGTTCCCAATCCCAAAGCTCAAAGTGAAGTGATCGGCAGTGCCTTAAGGGAAGCAGGGATTCATCCAAGAACTGTCAGCTATATTGAAGCTCACGGGACAGGAACTTCACTGGGTGATCCAATAGAAATTGCCGGTTTGGCTAAAGCCTTTAATGAACACACTGGCGACAAAGGGTTTTGTGCGATTGGATCAGCAAAATCCAATATCGGGCATTGTGAGAGTGCAGCCGGAATTGCCGGCATAACCAAAGTGTTATTGCAGTTCAAACACAAGCAATTAGTACCTTCCTTACATTCCAAGGTACTAAATCCAAACATAGATTTCATCAACACACCTTTTGTTGTTCAACAGAAATTGGCTGAATGGAAACGCCCACTTGTTGAAATAAACGGTGAAACAAAGGAATATCCGCGAATTGCCGGTATTTCATCCTTTGGTGCAGGAGGGGCAAATGCCCACGTAATAATCGAAGAATATGATTCATGGGACTCAGAACGTTCCCATGTTGTCATCAGCGCCCAAAACCCTGCTATTATTGTGATATCGGCAAAAAATGAAGAGAGGCTTCAAGATCAGGTGAAGCAGTTGCTGGAAATGATCAGGAAGAAAAGACTGCCTGATGACAGACTTGCAGATTTTGCTTACACTCTTCAGGTAGGGCGGGAAGCTATGGAAGAACGCCTGGGTTTAGTCGTGGAATCGGTTAATGAACTTGAAGAAAAGCTCAAGAGGTTTTCAGAGGGCCAGGATGGTATAGATGACCTGTATCGTGGGCAGGTCAAGCGCAATAAAGAGGCTTTGAATGTATTTGCTATGGATGAAGAGCTGCAGGAAGCCCTGAGAAAATGGATTCAGAACCGTAAATATGCAAAGCTCCTTGATTTATGGGTCAAAGGGTTGTCTTTTGACTGGAACCAGATTTACGGCAGCATAAAGCCCAACCGTATCAGTATGCCGACATACCCCTTTGCCAGAGAACGTTACTGGGTACCTGAGCTAAAAAACAATTCCGGTATTCTAAGAGAAGATTCTGCAATAACAGTACTGCACCCTTTGCTGCATAAAAATACCTCTGACCTGCTGGAATACCGTTTCAGTTCAACTTTTACAGGAGAAGAGTTTTTCTTAAAGGATTATAGCTTGAAAGGACGGAAGGTTTTGTCTGCGGTTGCTTATCTGGAAATGGCCAGGGCAGCACTGGAACAGTTGACAGGAAGGCTGGAAGAAGCAAAGAGGGGTATTACCTTGAAAAACGTGGTTTGCTCACAACCTGTCATACTCGGGCAGCAACCGGCAGATATACATATTGGGCTTTATCCGGGAAATGATGGAGAGATAGCCTATGAAATATACGTTGAAGGGACGGATAACCGTGAACCAGTAATATATAGCCAGGGCAATGCATTACTGACTCAGATTGAAGATTTTTTACCTTTGGACATTAAAGCTATCCGGGCAGATTACAGCTCTAAAACACTAGGGTCTGCAGAAATATATGAGGTCTTGTCGGGGCTGGGAAGTGAGTATGGCGAGTGTTACAGGGCTATAAAAGAGATACATGTCGGCGGGAGCCAGCTCCTGGCTAAGTTATCCCTGTCTGAGTCTCTTTCTCTGCCCGGAAACCGGCTTGTTATTCATCCCTGCATAATAGATGCAGCGCTACAAGCGTCTATTGGTTTTGCCATAGGTTCCGGAGAACCAATCTCTTCCAGACTTAACCCGGCATTTTCCTTTGAATTGGAGGAAATTGAAGTAATGGGTCTATGCTCATCATCGATGTGGGCATTGCTCAGGACTGGTGAAGCAGGCAAAACAGCCAAGCAGCGGTTGGATATTGATATTTTTGATGAAGTTGGAAACCCCTGTATACGGATAAAAGGATGCTCATTAACACCATTGGAAAGCGAAACCATATTGGCGGAAGCTCCTTCAGAAGATTCTACAGGAATTGGAACACTAATGCTGGAGCCTGACTGGAAAGAAAGTACTGCAAAAGTAGGGACGCCTCAGGAATATGAACAGCATCTGGTTATTCTATGCGACCAGGCCAGTGAAATTGAAATCAAGGGTTTGGCAGCAGTAAGCAGGTGTATACGAATACAGACTGTGCAGCACGAACCGCACCGAATATTCCAGGCCTGTGCTGTCAAAGTGTTTGAGGAGATACAAAATATTCTTAAAGGAAAACCTGTAGGTAAAGTGCTAATACAGATAGTGATTTCTTCATCAGAACAGTCACAAGTCTTTTATGGTCTATCAGGCTTGCTCAAAACAGCACAGCTTGAAAATCCCAAAATTGTCGGACAGTTGATAGAAATTGAACCGGGAGAAGCTGCCGGAGAAACTATAGCCAAGCTTAAAGAGAACAGTTTGTATCCGATGGAGGATCATATACGGTATCATCAGGGCAAACGGAAGGTTGCAGGGTGGAGTGAAATCGAAACTTCCCGGGAAGAGGCATATTTACCTTGGAAAGATGGGGGTATATATCTGATAACCGGTGGTGCAGGTGGCTTGGGGCTGATATTTGCGGAAGAAATTGCTGAAAAGGCCAAGGAAGTAACTTTGGTTCTTACAGGCCGCTCGCAGCTTAGCGATGCAAAGCAGGTCCGTATAAAAGCATTGACTGCCAGGGGTGCCCGGGTAATCTACAAGCAAGTGGATGTTACAGACCGTGAGGAAGTTGATAGCTTAATCAGGAGCATACGAGAAGAGTTCGGGTATCTTAACGGCGTCGTACATAGTGCAGGTATAATCAAGGATAACTTCATTATCAAAAAGGCAAGGGAGGAGTTTTTGGAAGTCCTGATGCCCAAGGTTGCCGGTCTTGTTAATCTGGATGAGGCCACTAAGGATCATAATATGGATCTGTTCGTTCTCTTTTCCTCAGGAGCCGCAGCAATGGGTAATCCCGGCCAGGCAGACTATTCCACAGCTAACGCTTTTATGGATAGTTACGCAAGGTACCGTAATAATCTGGTGGCGCTGAAGCAGCGTTATGGCCGTACATTGTCCGTTAACTGGCCGCTTTGGAAAGCCGGGGGAATGAAGGTTGACAAGGAAAACCAAAAGGTAATGCTGCAGAGCGGAATAATTCCAATGCGGACTGCAACAGGTATCCAGGCTTTCTATGAAGCATTGTCTTCCGATAGGTCTCAGGTCATAATCCTGGAAGGTTATTTGTCAGAAATCAGAAAACGGCTTTTCAGAGCCCAGGCTAAAGAGCAGCTGTACCAGGCTCAAAAATCCTTATCCTTTGCAGAACTGGGCAGGGTTAACGAAAAGACCGTCCAGCAGCTGAAGGTGATTCTGGGAGATATTATTAAGCTTCCCGTCAGCAGGATAGACAGCAATGAGCCATTGGAAAGCTACGGTATAGATTCCGTTATGATCATCAGGCTCAATCAGAAGCTTGAGAGTGTCTTTGGAGAGTTATCAAAGACTTTGTTTTATGAATACCGGACATTAGCCGAGCTGGCTGCTTATCTTTCAGCAGAGTTTTCTGAAGCTTGTCTGAAGTGGACCGGGCTGGACAAACAAGCTCCGGCAGTTGAGGCAGCAGCTTCAGCAGAAAATCAGGTTTACACCGGACTTCCGGTGCTGAAATCTCTAAGAACCGGAAAGCAGCAAGTGAAAAAATATGGTACATCCGATAGTCGTTCAGACAGGGAACCGATAGCTATAGTGGGAGTCAGCGGGCATTTCCCTCAGGCAAATAATATGCAGGAATACTGGCAGAACCTGCAAAGGGGCAGGAGCTGCATTACGGAAATTCCGGCAAAACGCTGGCCGATGGAAGGGTTTTACCAGCCTGATGTTAAGGAAGCAGTAGCTCAAGGCCTTAGTTATAGCAAATGGGGTGGCTTTGTAGAAGGTTTCGCGGAGTTTGACCCGCTCTTTTTCAATATTTCACCTCGTGAAACACAGATTATAGACCCACAAGAGCGGTTATTCATTGAATCCTGCTGGGAAGTGCTGGAGGATGCCGGCTATACCAGGGAGCAACTATCAAAACAGTATAACGGCAGGGTAGGAGTCTTTGCAGGGATAACCAAAACGGGCTTTGATTTATACGGCGCTGATTTATGCAAACAGGGAGAAAATATGCTCCCTCATACCTCATTCAGCTCTGTGGCAAACCGTATTTCTTACCTGCTGGATTTAAAGGGACCAAGCATGCCGGTTGACACCATGTGTTCCTCGTCGTTAACTGCAATCCATGAAGCCTGTGAGCATATTCTGCTGGGAGAATGCGATTTAGCCATTGCCGGGGGTGTAAACCTGTATCTTCATCCTTCAAGCTATATAAAACTTTGTGGGGCGCAGATGCTGTCCGCCAGCGGAGCGTGCAAGAGTTTTGGAAAGGGCGGCGACGGATTTGTTCCGGGTGAGGGGGTAGGCTGCGTATTACTGAAGCGGCTGTCTCAGGCAGTAAAAGACCGGGATCATATATATGCAGTTATCAAAGGTTCAAATATTAATCATGGGGGTAAAACCAACGGCTATACAGTTCCCAATCCTAATGCACAAGCTGAGCTGATATCAAGGGCATTGGAGAAATCAGGGGTAAATGCCCGGACAGTCAGTTACATTGAAGCTCACGGCACAGGTACTGAACTTGGAGACCCCATAGAAATAACCGGATTAAGCCAGGCTTTCCGCAAGGATACAGATGACACGGGGTATTGCAGCATCGGTTCGGTAAAATCAAACATCGGTCATCTTGAAGCTGCGGCAGGAATTGCCGGATTGATAAAAGTCGTACTGCAAATGAAACATCAGAAGCTGGTGCCGAGCTTGCATGCAAGAGAGCTTAATCCTAACATTAATTTCACCAAAACTCCGTTTGTACTCCAACACGAACTCACCGAGTGGAAGCGGCCGGTAATTGATACTAACCAGGGAAAAAGGGAATATCCGAGAGTTGCCGGTATATCATCATTTGGCGCTGGAGGGGCAAATGCCCACCTGGTAATAGAAGAATATATCCCGCATGATTCCGGACAGTCTCTACATAGGATTACTCCGGAAAATCCAGCTGTTATTGTACTGTCGGCAAGGAACGAGGACCGTCTAAAAGAACAGGTACGGCGGTTGCTGGCGGCTATAGGGGAGCAGCAGCTTTCAGATGCTCAACTGTCCGATATCGCCTACACCCTCCAGGTGGGGCGTGAAGCCATGGAGGTACGTTTGGCTGTAATAGCGGTTTCAATAACAGAACTTGCCGGAAAACTGGCAGGATTTATTGAAAATAGGGATTGTATTGATGATTTATTCTATGATAATGCCAGAAAGAGCAAGGAGACCCTGTCGGTTTTTGCAGGAGATGATGCACTGGTGAAAATTGTAGACTATTGGATTACAGACAGGAAGTATAGCAAACTGGCAGAACTGTGGGTGAAGGGGATTAACTTCGACTGGAACCGTATCTACGGTGAGATTAAGCCAAAACGGATCAGTTTGCCTACTTATCCTTTTGAAAGGAAAGTCTACTGGCTGCAGTCAAGAGATAATAAAACCGCTGCAAATGCCATATCTGCAGCTGCAGACATAAAACGGAAGATATGTTATTTTACAAAGCAGTGGGAACCCTGCATATCAGAAAAAAAGGATGATTTTGACGGTTCTATTATAATACTTTCATCCCAGGAAAGCAGGGGTTTGGCAGACCGGCTTGCGAAGCTTTTTTCAGATGCCCGTGTTTTAGATGTATGCGATCTTGGATTACAGCTTAACCAAACTTATGTAAAATGGGACAAATGCGGCGCTGTTATTGACCTGACAGGCTGCGGCAAAAATAAGGAACTGGAATTCAACGACTGGATTTTATGGCTTCAGCAGCTGATAGAGCATAGAAATGGCAACGGTCTAAAGCTTTTATGCATAACAAAGGGGTTAGAAGCTTTTGAAAATACAGATGTCAACTTGGCAGGTGCGTTAAGGACAGGTTTGTACCGCATGCTGTCAAAGGAATATTCCAGGCTGCAATCAAGGCATATTGATGCGGAAAGCACTATTGACGATATGGACCTGGCAAAACTTATTACAGATGAGCTGTCGGTAAATACTGATGAAGCGGAAATTTGCTACCGTATGGGGAAACGGTATAAGGCGTGTCTTAAGGAATATCACGAAAATGAAGAGGTTCAAGGGATTAACCGGACTGATACCATGCCTGAAAACCATGTGCTGCTTGTAACAGGCGGAACCCGTGGGGTTGGTTATCTCTGTGCTGAATATTTTGTAAAACACAAAGGAGTCAGGCGACTGGTTCTGACAGGGAAGACAGAACTTCCGCCCCGCCAGGAATGGGATTCATATATTTGCGAGCATGGATTAACCGCCCGGAAAATCCGGGATATAAAAGCCCTTGAGTCCCTTGGGGCCAAAGTGCAGGTACTATCATTGGATTTAACGGATGAAGCTGCTGTAAAACAATCCATAAAGGACATAAAAAAGACCATGGGTCCAATCGGTGGAGTAATACACTGTGCAGGTATTATTGATAATGAGAACCCGGCATTTATCCGCAAACCCATTGATGGGATCAGAAAGGTGCTGGCTCCAAAAGTTGATGGTCTGGATATACTATACAGTTGTCTGGAAGAGGAACCTGTTGATTTCTTTGCACTCTTCTCGTCCGTATCAGCAGTAATTCCGGCACTGGCGGCGGGCCAGAGCGATTATGCAATGGCTAACGCATATATGGATTACTTTGCCGGGGAGAAAAAATGTAAACCCCATATTGTAAGCATCCAGTGGCCTCTATGGAAGGAGACTGGTATGGGGCAGGGCGTTGAAAGCAAGCCTTATAAACAGGCAGGACTTCTGAGTCTTACCAATGCAGAGGGATTGCACATGCTGGACCATATCTTGAGCCGGAGGATTGGACCTACAGTTTTACCGGCTGTGATAATTGAGGAGCTATGGGAACGGCGGGGAATAACAGAGGGCAAGTTTGAAAAGTCTTTTGACATCTCCCCGAAAAGAGCTGATATACCTTGTCAGGTCAGTATCTCCGATTCCTTTAACGATCAGGAATCTACTGATAATGCAATGCAAAAATGGCTGGCTTTACTGATTTCTCAGGAATTACACATTGACCCTTCAAGTTTGGATTTGGATACGCCATTTCATGAATACGGTATGGATTCTATCCTGTTAGCCCAGGTTATCAGAAAAATGGAGCAAAAACTGGATAATAAGGCGATAGAACCCTCAGCCCTGTTGGAATTTCCGACTATCAGAGAACTGGCCCGTTTTTTTGCAAAAACTTACCCGGAAGCATTTACAGCTTCAGTTGATGTTCCGTTAAGAAAAGAGGGGAAGGCACCGGAAACTTTCGATATGCAGATACCGTTAACCCGGATGAAAGCTGAAGAAATGCCGGGGGAAACGAGGGAGTCTGACTATGGCAAGGTTGCGGTTATCGGAATAGCCTGTCATTTTCCTCAGGCAGCGGATATCAGTGAGTATTGGGAAAATTTGAGATCAGCAAAGAATTGCATCACCGAAGTACCAAAGTCACGTTGGGATTGGGAAAAATACTATGAGCCTCAAGGCTATAAAGTAGGAAAAAGTATTTCCAACCGGGGTGGTTTTATATCCGGCATAGAAGATTTTGACCCAAAATTCTTTAAAATACCGGAAGCTTTAGCTCCTCAAATTGACCCACTTCAGAGACAATGGCTGGAGGTAAGCAGCGAGGCATTAGCTGATGCAGGCTACAGTAAGGAAGATTTATGGGGTAAGCAGGTAGGGGTTTTTGCCGGTTCCAGAGTGGGATCTTTTGCAGGTAAAATAGGCAAGGATGAGAAAATTGCAGTTGTGGGAACCGGACAAAATTTTATAGCCTCACATTTATCCCACATTTACAATTTCAGAGGCCCGAATATGGTTATCGATACAGCCTGCTCGAGTTCATTGACCGCTATTCACCTTGCGGTAAAGAGCATCCGGAATAATGAATCGGAGATTGCTTTAGCCGGGGGTGTTGATATTTTACTTGATGAAACACCGTTTCTTGCTTTAAGCTCCGCAGAAATCCTGTCTCCGGACGGGTGCTGTAAACCTTTTAATCACGAAGCTAATGGAATCGGTATCGGTGAAGGCTGCGGCGTGCTGGTTTTGAAGTCCTATAAAAGAGCTCTTGAAGATAAAAATAAAATCTATGGGGTTATCGAAGGAACAGCAATAAATAATGATGGAAATACCATGGGCATCACCACACCAAACCCGGAAGTTCAGCAAAAGCTTATTGAAGCAGCTATAGCCGATGCAAATATCAATCCGGAAACCATCACTTATGTGGAGGCTCACGGAACGGGAACACTAATCGGAGACCCAATTGAATTAAAAGCTTTAACAAGTGTTTTGTCCAAATACTCTGCAAAAAAACAGTATTGCGGTGTAGGAAGCGTCAAAGGCAATATAGGTCATTTGCTAAGCGCTGCGGGAGCCGCCGGTATTATTAAAGTGCTGTTGGCCTTAGCACATGAAGAAATTCCTCCAACGTTATACTGTGACAGGCCGAATCCCCGGTTTAATTTTGATAAATCACCTCTCTATCTGCCTGGGAAAGTTACCAGATGGACGGGTGATAATAATATACTACGGGCCGGGGTCAGCGCTTTTGGGTTAGGGGGAAACAATGCACATATCATTCTGAGCAATGAAGGAATACCTGATTCATGCAAGGCATCCCTGACCCCAAGAGGTCCTAAAGCAGTATTCAACAGAAAAAGGTATTGGCCTGAAAAGTTGCACCCAGACTTAACTGGTGACAGCAATATAGATGAATTTGATGAGATCTTTGACATAGTGGAGGTGAGAAGATGAGCGATAAGGAGAAGCAAAGCAGGATGTTTCTGCAAAAGATAAAAAACAGCAACTATATTGTCCGTGACCATCGGGTACATGGCGTTCGTGTTCTCCCCGGTGTTACTCTGCTGGATATGGTTTATAGATTGTCAAAGGCTGCTGTCGGTACCCAGTCTATCGAGCTTAGGAATATTGTATTCAAGAAACCGGTTGTTACATCAGAAGAATTTGATGCCGATGTATTTGTTTCATTTGAAGCGATGGATTCCTGCTGGAGGGTGGAGATTACCAGTCAAAAGCAAAAAAACGATAACCCGGTTGGAGCGGATCAGGATGAGAACATGGAGTGCATGCTTTATATAAAACCGGACTCTGACTATTCAAAAAAAGTAGATGTAGCGGGTCTGATACACAGTGCAGATCATCAGTTGGATATGGACAGTATATATGCCCCTGCAAGACAAAACGGCATAAGTCATTACGAATTTATGAAAACACTGGGTACTGTATATCAGCGTAATAATGAAGAATTAATGGAATTGCACTTAAGTGAATTGGCAGAAAAGTATCGGAGCAGGTTTTATGCTCATCCGGCTTTTCTGGACGGATCAACCTTTGCCGGCTTAGCCTTCTATGCAAATGGCAGGGAGTTTGAAACGCATAAAATAGAGACACCCTTTATTCCGTTTATGATCAAAAGGTTTTGTATTTATCAGCAGTTACCGGAAAAAATATATGTTTATTCAAGTAGACGGGAAAGTAATGATTCCTCGGCGGAACCGGATATTTTATCGACTGATGTCATTATATGCAACGAGTCCGGTGAAGTTATGGTAGAGTTTGAAAAGCTCGTATACAAACGGGTCAGACAGGCAAATTCAATCACTGATCTGACGGACAAAACTAATGATATACAGGAAGAAGAACAGGGAGCATACACACCCGCTTTCCCGGTAAACTGTGTCAAGGAAGGTGAAAGAGGTTCAAAGCAAGCTCTGATCGGTTATCTGCAAAAAGAAATTGGAAAGATGCTAAAAATAAATCCGGGTGATGTCAGTATAAAGGCAGGTTTTTACGACTTAGGACTGAATTCCACCCAACTGCTGAAGCTTGTCAAAACCCTGGAAAATGAACTTAAGGAAGAGCTGTATCCGACACTTTTGTTTGAATATTCGACTATTGAAGTTTTGGCGGAGTATCTTTTGGAAAACTTCAATACTGATGCTTTGGATTTTAAATTTCAAAAAGATGAGAGTACACAATGCGTTGATAGCTCCGGCAGGACAAATAAGCACAAACTGTTTTTTTATGAACCTGTGTGGCAGAGAAAAGATGTTATTTATCCGCAAAAAACAGGAATCAGAAAAAATAACCACCTGATTGTTCTTTTTGATACTGCTGATTCACTTTACGCATCACTCAAAAACAGTTTTACTACAGCAGATGTTATCAGGCTGGATTCAGACAAGGGAAGTATTTCAGACCGCTTTGAAGACAAATTTCTGCAATTGTTTGAGCTTATACAAAAACAATTAAATCAAAACACCGGTTCCGAACAGCTGGTGCAGGTTATTGCAGATTCAAATGGTACGGGGAGTTACGCTTACGCATTAGGGGCGTTGTTTAAAACTATCTTTTTGGAAAATAGCGGAATGAGGAGCCAGATAATCACTTTTGCCGGAATAAACGCATACCCTGTAAGCACCCTCGCTCAAATCCTTATCAATGAAGCGGATTCTGAATATACAGGGTGTGCAGAGATTCAGTACCGGGGAAATCCACCGGAGAGGTTTGTAAAAGGACTGCAGGAAACACTGCTGCCTGTAAAGAAAGAAATGTCGTATATAAAGGACAACGGAGTTTACGTAATTACAGGTGGAATGGGCGGCCTAGGATTTTTACTGGCTTGCCACATATCCAGAAAATCTAAAATCAAATTAGCTTTATTAGGCCGCTCTGAACCGGATCAGCAAAAAATTCTGCAGCTGGCACAGAATGGAGCAGAGGTAATATATCTTAAAGCAGATGTAAGCAGCTACCCGGAGATGGCTGCAGCTTTTGATAAAATCAGGAGCAGCTTAGGGCCAATAAACGGGGTTTTCCATTGTGCAGGCATACTAAAAGATCAGTTTATTATACATAAAAACAGCGCAGAGATCCGTGAAGTGTTGGCTCCCAAAGTGGGTGGCCTACACCATCTGGATGAGGTAACTAAAAATGACAGATTGGATTTCTTTGTTATCTTTTCATCACTTTCCGCTGTTCTGGGAAATGTAGGGCAGGGGGATTATGCAAGTGCAAACGGGTTTATGGATTGCTTCGGTATGTCCCGTCAAGAGAAAGCTGCCAATGAGAAGCGTTATGGCAAAACCATTACTTTTAACTGGCCGTTATGGCAGGATGGTGGTATGCATATAGACAAAGAACTGGAAGATATGATATATACAACGTCCGGAATAAAACCGCTGCCGACTGAGCTTGGTTTGCAGGCGCTGGATAGCATAATAAGCCTCCAAAAGTCTCAGATTGTTATACTTTACGGGGATGAAAACCAAATCGGCAAGCAAATGCAATCAGCTATGGTTTCAAAGGCTGATACTGTCAAAACAGAACGGGGAAAATCCCGAAGTGTGGATGATATAGCTGTTATAGGGCTGGCTGGCCGTTATCCTATGGCTGATTCAATAGAAAGTTATTACGAAAACCTGAAGCAGGGAAGGGATTGCATTACGGGTTTTCCAAAAGACAGATGGAAGGATTATCAATTCTCCTATGATGTTGAGGAGATCTATAAATATGGGGGGTTTATTGATGATATAGATAAATTTGATCCGCTGTTCTTCAACATGCTCCCCGTTCAGGCCGAAAGGATGGATCCACAAGCCAGGTTGTTTTTGGAGGTAGCCTGGGAGGCATGTGAAGACGCAGGATTTTATCAGGACAGGGCTACCCATAATTACCCGTCATCCGGTAATAAAAGTGTAGGTGTTTTTGCCGGAGTTTTCTGGAGTCATTATGAGTTGTTTGCAGCCGAACTAACTCAGAGGGGAATGCCTGTATCACTAGGCTCAAGCCCGGCTGCCATCCCCAATATTGTATCATATTGTTTGAATTTTCATGGACCATCAATGGCTGTAGACACTATGTGTTCTTCAGCACTGACATCTATTCATCTAGCTTGTGAAAGCATACGCAGAGGCGAATGCGGCTATGCCTTAGCCGGAGGAGTCAATGTTGTAACCCATCCCCATAAATATAACTTTCTATCACAGGCAAACTTTTTATCGTCTGACGGAAGGTGCCGGAGCTTTGGCGAAGGCGGAGACGGATATGTGCCCGGGGAAGGTGTGGGTGCTGTATTGCTTACCAGCCTTGAGGAAGCAGAAAAACAGGGTTACCATATTTACGGCGTTATAAAAGGTTCTGCTTTAAACCATGTGGGAAAGACATCGGGATTGACTGTACCAGACCCTGTTGCCCAGTCTGAGGTTATAGCCCATGCACTGGAAAATGCCGGGGTTGACCCGGCTACGTTGAGCTATATCGAGGCCCATGGGACAGGGACATCCCTCGGGGATCCTATCGAAATCCAAGGACTCAATAAGGCATTCAGTAAATGGACTAAAAGAAAGCAGTATTGTGCGATAGGATCATCGAAGTCCAATATCGGACATCTTGAAGCAGCAGCAGGAATTGCCGGACTTACTAAAGTCCTGCTTCAACTTAAGTATCGAAAGTTATTTCCATCTCTGCACTCCGAAAAGGTGAACCCTTATATTCCTTTTCATGAAACACCGTTTTATTTAGCGGATAGTCTGAAAGAATGGACACTGCCTGAAGAAGCACAAGGAGAAAAAGCCGGTTATCCCAGACGTGCCGGATTAAGCTCCTTTGGGGCAAGTGGCAGCAATGCTTTTATTATAGTGGAAGAGTATTTATCATCAAAGCCTGAACAGTGCCTGAATTCTTCTCGTGACATTAATCCGGCCATTATTACCTTGTCAGCGCGAAATAAAAACAGGCTTAAGGCCTATGTGCAAAAAACTTATGAGTTTCTTAAGAAGTGTCGTGAGCATTCTTTAGAGAAAAAATCAAATACTGCTATTGCTTTGACAGATCTGGCATATACACTTCAGGTTGGCCGGGAAGCTATGGAAGAGCGGCTGGCATTTGTTGTTTCGTCAATCGAAGAATTTGAGGTCAAGCTAAAGGAGGTCATAGAAGGAAAGGCTGGCATTGAAGGTGTATATTCAGGCAGAGTTGAAGCTGGCAGAGTGATTTCAGAAGATGAGGATATTGAGAAATCTATTGAGATTTGGTTAACCCAGAGAAATTATGAAATGTTAGCGCAAATATGGATAAAGGGTAGGGTGGTTGACTGGAATAAACTGTATAGCGGCATTAAGCCTCATAGAATGAGTATGCCAACCTACCCGTTTGCAAAAGAACGCTATTGGATATCAGAAAAAGCTCCGAAACTGGCGGATTCTACCTCTGACTTTATTAAGTCTAAGAAGGAAAATACGTTGAAAAAAGAGGTTTTGCAAAAAAACATTCTGTTAAAGGATTGGGAAGAAAAAAACAAGTCCACTAGTCTTGATATAGCTTCGGGGATTGTTATAGTACTGGAAACCGGAGTAACCCAAAAACTTTCTTGCAGGTTGTTCGAGAACCGGGAAGAAATAAAGGTGATTCATGTTACTCATGGTGCTGGGCAGGCTGATACAGATCCAGGCAGGAACGAAAGGATAATTGCCGATTTTTATTCCGCTGAAGCAGGCAAGGTTATGTATCAGGAAATAAAGGACAGGTGCAGTGCTCATAAGCTTCTTGGTGTAATAGATATCACAGCCTATGATAGTGCATATGAAGAATCTGTTACTATCGAATCCGGGAAAATAGGATTGTTGCAGAAGATAGTCGAGCACTACAGGAACGAAAATCTGGTCTTTTTGCAAGTCACCCATAAACTGCAGCACTTCCAGACTTCAAGCCCCACAATGCAGGGGGCTCGTCTGGCAGGATTATACCGGGTGCTGGGAGCGGAATATAAACAAATATATTCCATAACTGTGGATAGTGACTGTACGCTTGAGGATTATGAAAAACTGCAGAAGCAAATTGAAACAGAATTTTACGGCAGCTACTCAGCTGATTCAGCAGAGTGCTGTTATCGTATAGATAAGCGGTATGAACCGAAACTAATAAAAAATCAAATAGAAAATGACATTTTAAAAGATTCTCTTCAAAAAGAAAGCTTTAATTCCCGCGATGTTATTCTGATTACAGGCGGGTCACGGGGAATCGGAGCATCCATTGCCGAGTATGTTGTTTCTTGTGGCTGCCGGAATCTGGTAATAATAGGACGTGAAAAACTACCGGAAAAATCGGTCTGGAAAGAAATTCTGGTGGATGAAAACAAAAGTGTTTTTGCTGAAAAGATAGGAAAAATGCAGTCCTATATAGAGCAAGGAGTTAATGTTTTATATTATAGTACGCCACTTACCGATGAGGATGGCTTAAGGACTATGGTAGATGAAATCCATCAGCAGGCGGGTGCCATAAGCGGAGTATATCATTGTGCCGGAATGATGAGCAGAAGCCCGGCGTTTTTTAAAAAGGAACTGTCAGACATTGAGTCGGTTTGTGAACCTAAAATGAAAGGCCTTCGTATATTGCACAAGGCAATGGAAAATGAACCGTTAGCCTTTTTTATTCTATTCTCTTCTGTATCGGGTACTATACCCAGGCTGGCAGTGGGCCAAGCCGACTACTCAATGGCAAATGCCTATATGGATTTTTACGCAGCTAATCAAGCATGCCGGAGAAACAGCTGTTTCAAAGCTGTTCAATGGCCTGTATGGGGTGAGACAGGAATGGCCTCCGGAGAAAATGTCACTCCCTCATATACTAAAACCGGTATGGAGCCTCTTTCCACAGAAGACGGGATAACATTCTTGAGTTTTATTAAGAAGGAATCCTATAATGTGTGTCTGCCTTGTGTTACGAATGGAGATAAATTCCGGGATGACTGTCTGCTAAGAATAAAAGAGATTACCGAAGGTACTGCTCATAATGACTCGGGCGCAAATAAAGATGTCGGTTTGCATAAAGATTTGCAGTACTATGTCAGACAGTGGCTGAGGGAACAGTTCATGTCGGAACTAAAGTTATCAGATGATCAATTAGATGAAAACAAGCAGTTTAGCGAATACGGTATTGATTCAATTATCCTTGCTCAACTTGTTCAAACACTGCAATCGGGAGTAGAAAAGAAACTGGAGCCATCATTAATTCTGGAATACGGAACAATCTCGGAGCTGGTGGATTACTTTACTGTACACCACGGAGAAAGTTTCAGGAAAAGGTATGCAGTTAACACAAAAGTTCAGGCAGTAAAAATACCTGAACAGAAGAGGTGTTTGGCAGAAAAAGGTTTTGGCGGGACTACGGATGATATAGCTGTTGTAGGGTTATCATGCAGGTTTCCGGGTGCACCTGCAAAAGAAGACTATTGGCAGCTCCTTACCCGGGGATTATCGGCTATAAAGCCTGTACCGGAGAAACGGTGGCAGCCGAAGAATAACCGGATTGACTATGGTGGATGGCTTGATGATGCTGAGTTGTTTGACGCCGATTTTTTTAGTATAAACGAAAAAGATGCAGAAATAATGGACCCACAGGCAAGAATTATTCTCGAGGAGAGTCTGAAAGCAATCTATGATGCAGGATACCGGCATAAAGATCTGTCAGGAGAAAAAGTAGGAGTTTATATCGGCGGACGTTCACAGTCCAATGCAAAAATTAATGCGGTTTTGAATGCGCCCAATCCGATTTTGGGAACAGGTCAGAACTACATGGCAACAAATATCTCACGGTTTTTTAATTTCAGGGGACCCAGTCTGATCGTTGATACTGCTTGTTCTTCAGGAATCACCAGCATGGTGTTTGCCTCGGATGCCCTGCAAAATCACCGGATTGACATTGCAGTAGCGGGGGCGGTAAGCCTACTGTTGAGCCCTTATTCCCATGAACTTTTTGATGCCCGCAACATTTTAAATAGGGACGGGAAGGTTAATATTTTTGATAAAAACTCCGGTGGAGAAGTTTTAGGTGAAGGCTGCGGTGTAGTCATACTGAAGCGGTACAGCGATGCCGTTAAGGATGGAAATCATATATATGGCGTAATAAAAGCAATTGCAACTAATAACGATGGTCGCACCCTTGGCCCCGGCTCACCTAATATCAATGCTCAGAAGCAGGTATTGCAGGATGCCCTGATGTGCAGTGGCAGGAATGCAGAGGATATTGGTTATATTGAAGTAAACGGCGGTGGTTCACCTGTGGTTGATTCAGTAGAAATAAAAGCACTATCAGATATTTACCATTTGGATGATCTTTCTTTATCAGAATGTTATGCAGGTTCAATAAAACCAAATGTCGGACATTTACTGCTGGC
The DNA here is from genome assembly GCA_026414765.1 of Clostridia bacterium. NCBI lineage: Bacteria > Bacillati > Bacillota > Clostridia > Clostridia bacterium. Next base: position 107,589 of record JAOAIJ010000041.1, read on the forward strand.
ATCCGGAATGGCAGGTTTTATCCGCTGTCTGCTCAGTGTTCATTATAAACAGATTCCTCCATTTCTGTCAGCTTTGGAGCCTTTTGATTATTATGATTTTACTTCATCCCGGATCCGCTTTAACCGGGAAACGATAGAATGGGAGACAGCACCAGGCAAGAAGCGGATTGCTGCCCAAAGTTCATTTCCAGATGGGGGTACAAACTGCCATATCATTATAGAGGAGTTTGTGCCGGGTGGAAACTATATGCAGCGGTATTATCCTCAAAAGTGTCCGGAACTGCAAAAGAGAAGTTTTCCACTGTCAGCGGCATCATCCCCGGAAGCTCTGCCTACTCCGAAACATGAGCCGGAGTATTGTAATGGAACAGATCTTAACAGTATCATTCAAAAATTTGTTATAGAGCCGGCTAAAGGAACTGGACAGGAATCCCATATACCTGTTGGGACATTCTGGGGAGAAGTAAAATAAAACGGTTTGGAGAGAGGTCGCATGAAAAAAGTATTTAGTTTAAGCATTTCCAAAGAGAATCCTATTGTTAAGAATCATACGGTAAATGGAGAAGCTTTATTACCGGGTCTGGCTTATATAGACATGCTCTATCAACTGGCTAAACAGGGGTTAGAGACAGGGATTACCGGGTTATGTCTAAAACATATGACGATTTATAGCCCGCTGATTGTAAGAGAAGGCTCTCCGGTTCAGATAAGGATTACATTTACAAAGAAATCACAAGCTTGGAGTATCAGCGTAGAAGGCTCTGAAACAGGGGCACAGCAGGATCCTTCTGAAAGCAGGTTATATGCGGCGGCAGAATTGCATGAAAACGCTGTTTTGAAAAAACAGCAAATAGATATTCTAGGTCTTAAGAGGTCTGCCAAGGAGTGTATTGATCTTGAATCAGTGTATGGTGAGGCCGGAAAACGGGGATTGAAGCATCAAGGGGTAATTAAGGCTAAGGGCTGTATTTATGTAATAGATTCAGGGTGTTTGGTCGAGCTGTGTATAGACGAGAATCAATATAAATCCATGGATACCCTTTTCCACCCTGCTCTGATTGATGGGGCGGCGATGGCGGCATCTGTATTGGCAGACAGTAACAGCTCGGATAATAGTGAATTGTTTATACCGCTATACTATGAGTCGTTTTCCGGAAGGGAACTGTTGCAGACTCATTGTTATGCATTGGTGGACACATCATCCATACAAACAGCTAATGATATCAGGAAACTGGATATTAATTTTTTTAATTTGGAGGGGGAATTGGTGGCTGAATTAAAAGAAATCACTACAAAGCAAATCAGGTCAAAGGGACAAGCAAGTCAAGGAAAGGGAATGGGGGAATCCCGCATATCTGATTCAATAGAAGAAATTTTAAGGAAAATCTTTGCCGGGTATATTAAGAAAAAGGACTCCGATATCGATTTGGATACGGTTTTTTTTGAATTGGGACTGGAATCAGCCCAGCTATTATTTATAGTAAAGGACATCGAAAATGCACTAGGGCTATCGCTAAATCCTACTCTATTATTTGAGAACAGCAATTTGCAGGAGTTAATCAAGTATCTTGAACAAAAAATTGCCATGAAAGAGTTTAGTTCCCCAATAACTGAAATAAATCAAAAGGAAGTGTTTAAACCAGCTAATAATAATGGTACATTAGCTTCTGATACATTCATATTTTATGAAGATGAGGCATACCTGCGGGATCATTTAGTATTCGGCAAACCTGCCTTGATGGGTGTTACCCATCCATGTCTGGCACTTGAAGCTTATTTGCGGCAAAATCCCGGTGCTTTACCTGTAGGACTGAAAAACATTCAGTTCATAGGGGGACCTGTAACTCTGGAAAAAAAAGAAAAGGTTCATGTGAGGGTACGGTTTTGTGGTGACTCTAATCAAACCACTTTTAGCACAGAATACTATATCACACACCCTAAAGAGTCTAAACCGTGTTGCAGCGGTAAGTGTATCAAACCTGTAGAGGTACCCGGAAAAGTCATAGATATTTATTCCATGATAAAAGAATCAAAGACAGTAGATGACGAAACCATAAATAAAAGCTATCACATAGTAAAAAATTTCAAAGTAGGACCAATGCTGCAAAATGTTGAAGCAGCTTATAGATATGGTGAAAACACCTTGATTTCAAAGATAGGCTTAGCCAACAAGCTGAAAAAAGGTGATATATCACGCTTTACTTTTGACCCGTTGCTACTAAACTGCTGTTATCTCGGCATAGCTGATGAAGATAATAAAAAAACAGATAACATACTGGTTCCTCTGATGATAGAAAGATTGACAGTTTTCAGGGAGATGACGGAAGATGCCTATGTCATCAATACAATCAGAAGTAAAAGGGACGGCTTCATTTCCATTGATGCTGTGGTGCTGACAGATATGGGAGAAATCATTGCTGAGATATCAAATGCATCTTTAAGAGAAGTAATGAATCCTTCAATGTTGCATAATGCTGTGTTTGACAGTGATGTTTTAGCTGAAAAAGTTAGTTCTGATGAAAGTGGCAGTGATGGCCGACCAAGGATTGCAGAAGGTCTGGATATAGCTATTGTAGGCATATCAGGACGTTATCCTCAGGCTTATGATGTCAATGAATTCTGGCATAATTTGAGGGAGGGAAAGGACTGCATTACAGAAATACCGGAAGACCGCTGGGACTGGAAGGAATATTATTCTGAAGACCGGAAGAGTACCGGAAATATTTACAGTAAATGGGGAGGGTTTATTGATGATATGGATAAATTTGACCCAGGATTTTTTAATATCTCACCTAGGGAAGCAGAATTTTTGGATCCCCAGGAAAGGTTGTTCTTAGAACACTGCTGGATGGCAATGGAAGATGCGGGGTATACCAGACAAGGGCTCCAAAAAGGGCAGGAAACTGATATGCCGGGTTCAGTCGGCGTTTATGCTGGAGTCATGTACCAGGAGTATCCGTTATACGCTGCAGAAGCTACACTGAAGGGGCAGCCCATGGGTCTGGCAGCAGGAATATCGTCTATAGCTACCAGAGTGTCTTATTTCTGTAACTTTCATGGTCCAAGTATAGCACTGGACACAATGTGCTCCGGTTCATTGACCTCGATTTATTTAGCCTGCCAGGCTTTAAAGGATAAGAGAATCGACGCTGCTTTAGCCGGCGGAGTTAATCTTACTATTCATCCAAATAAATATCTGATGCTCAGCCAGGGACAGTTTATATCCTCAAAAGGCCACTGCGAGAGCTTTGGTATCGGCGGAGACGGGTATATTCCGGGTGAAGGCGTCGGGGTATTGATGCTAAAGAGATTGAGCGATGCCAAACGTGATAAGGATCACATATATGGAGTAATCAAAGGCATAGCCGTCAATCATGGAGGAAAGTCAAGCGGGTATACGGTGCCTAATCCGAAAGCCCAGAGAATGGTGATTACTCAGGCGTTAGAGGAAGCTGGGTTTGATCCCAGGACTATCAGCTATATCGAAGCCCACGGGACCGGAACAAAATTGGGTGATCCTATAGAAATATCGGCTTTAACGGAGGCCTTCGGAAATTTTACTGATGATAAGCAGTTTTGTATGATAGGGTCAGTAAAGTCAAATATCGGACACTGCGAATCGGCAGCAGGTGTTGCGGGTGTTATAAAAGTACTGCTGCAAATGAAACACGGAAAAATCGTTCCTTCGCTACATTCCAGCATATTGAACCCTAATATTGATTTTAACGCTACACCTTTTATGGTAAACCAGAAATTGGTGGATTGGAAAAGGCCAACGGTAGAAGGCACGGAACAACCTCTCCGGGCAGGAATCAGTAGCTTTGGTGCAAGTGGGCTAAATGCTCACATGGTTATTGAAGAATATCAACCGGAGGGTGTTCAGGACTATATTACCATAAATGCACAAAACCCGGCGGCAATAGTACTTTCCGCCAGAAACAGGGAACGGTTGACGGAGCAGGTAGAGCGTTTGCTGCATGCTATCAAAGAGAAGAAGCTTACCAATGCAAGTCTTGCAGACCTGGCATATACCCTTCAGACCGGCAGAGAGGCTATGGAAGAGCGCCTTGCTTTAATTGTGTCCTCCATTAAGGAACTGGAAGACAAACTTCTTGATTTCTTAAAAGGTAAGGGAAATATAGATATGCTTTACCATGGCCAAAGCAAAAAAAATAATGATTCAGTTTCCTTGTTTACTGTAGATGAAGATTTACAGGAAGCAGTCAATAAATGGATTGAGAAAAGAAAGTATACAAAGTTGTTAAGCCTGTGGGTTAAGGGACTTTCCTTTGATTGGGACATGCTGTATGGCAGTACTAAACCTTACAAGCTCAGCCTGCCGACGTATCCCTTTGCAAAAGAACGCTATTGGGTGCATCAGACCCGATCCTCCGAAAACAATCTCAAGGAATCTGTAATTCATCCCCTGGTTCATAAAAACACATCGGACATCTCAGAGCTTAAGTTTACTTCAAGCTTTTCCGGAAAGGAATTCTTTCTGACCGATCACGTAGTAAGGGGTAAGAAAGTATTGCCAGGAGCAGCATATCTCGAAATGGCACGAGAAGCACTGGAACGTGCAGGGGTAGGAAAGGAAGGCCGGGCAGGGCTTCGGATGAAAAATGTGGTTTGGGTTCAGCCGGTTACTGTGGAAGAACAACCGGTTGAATTACATATCGGACTTTATCCTGACAGTGACGGGGGTATCGCATTTGATATCTATTCCTTTACGGAAGAGAATGGTGCGGAGTCAATAGTTCACAGTCAGGGTACCGGAATGCCTGGCGGAGCTGTAGAAATACCGAATTTGGATATCAAAGCTTTGCTGGGGCAGTTTACAGAGAGTATCGATGCTTCCCGCTGTTATCAGGTATTGGAAAATATGGGGATTGAATATGGTCCGGGGCATAGGGGGATCGATAAAATATACCTGGGAAATAATCAGGTACTGGCGAAGATATTCCTCCCATCCTCTGTCAGCGGCACAAAAGACCAGTATGTGCTGCATCCGAGCATAATTGACTCAGCGCTGCAGGCATCAGTCGGGTTAGTGCTGGGCTCTGGTTCCTCAAGGCCTTCGCTGCCCTTTGCGTTGGAGGAGCTCGAAATTTTTGGCAGCTGCACACCGGAAATGTGGGCGCTGATAAGTTATCAGACAAATATGCAGGCAGGAGAGAATCTTCATAAGCTGGATATAGATTTATGCAATGAAGACGGAGAGATTTGTTTACGTCTGAAAGGATATACTTCAAGGCTGCTGAATGATGGAACTGATTCCTCAGACTCTTCAGCTAAAACGGGCACAGTGTTGTTCCAGCCTTATTGGAAAGAATGCGCAGATATTATAGAAAACCCTGTAAACAAGTGCATGCAGCGGTTTGTGGCGCTATGTGAACCCGAAGGAATTAATATGGAGAATTTTAAATCTCAAATGAGCGGAGTGAATTGCATTATTCTCCAATCTGAGCAGGAAGCTATTGAAGAGCGCTTTAATACTTATGCTGTCCGGTTGTTTGAGGAAATTCAATGCATCCTTAAAAACAAACCCAAGGATAAAATACTGATTCAGGTTATTATTTCGGGACAAAAGGATAAGCAACTCTTATCAGGTCTATCCGGACTTTTAAGAACCGCGCAACTGGAGAATCCTCTGCTGACCGGGCAGTTAATTGAAGTGGAAGCTTGGGAAAATTCTGAGGTCATTGCAGGGAAATTAATGGATAGCAGCTTATGCCCCGACGATCACAGGATCCGCTATCAGGAGGGTAAACGGTGGGTACTTGATTGGAGGGAAGCGGAAGCATCTCAAAATCTACCGCCTATCCCCTGGAAAGATGGGTGCTTATATTTGATCGCCGGAGGCTCCGGTGACCTGGGAATGATCTTTGCCGCAGAAATTGCGCGGCAGGTCCGGACCCCAACTCTGATCCTCACAGGGCGTTCTCCTTTAAGCAAAGAAAAGCAGGACAAACTTGCAGAACTGGAGGCTAAGGGTGCCAGAGTAATATACAGGCAAGTCGATATAGCTGAAAAACAGGCTGTAGACGCTTTGTTCCAAAATATCCGTGAAGACTTTGGCAGCCTTCATGGCATTATCCACAGCGCTGGGGTGACTAAAGACAATTTTATCATTAAGAAAAACAGCAAAGAGTTCTCAGAAGTATTGGCTCCCAAGGTTAAAGGACTGGTGAATCTGGACAAGGGGAGCAAAGACATGTCTTTGGATTTCTTTATCCTCTTTTCATCAGGAGCCGGAGCTATGGGTAATATTGGCCAGGCCGACTACGCCAGTGCAAACGGCTTTATGGACGCTTATGCAGCATACCGCAATGAACTGGCAGGGGCAAATGAACGTCACGGGCGTACTCTGACTATAAATTGGCCTCTTTGGGAAGACGGCGGAATGTATGTAGATGAAGCAACCCAAAAGATGTGGCAAAACCTTGGTATGAGCGCTATAAAAACCTCAGCGGGCATTCAGGCCTTTTATCGGAGCTTTGATTCCGGCACGGACCAGGTACTGGTGGTAGAGGGGGATGTATCGCGGCTACGAAGGATTTTCAAGGGGCAATCGTACGGCGATGAAGTTACAGTAACTTCTCCTTATGCAAAAAAAGAGCAGGAGGGGACAGAAATTGCCCAAGACCTTCTTCAGGAACAAGCTATAAATTATTTCAAGAGCCTCCTTAGCTCGATTATCAAGCTGCCAGCCAGCCAGATCGAGGCTGATGCCCCAATGGAAAAATACGGGATAGATTCAGTTATGGTAATGCACATGACCAATCGTCTCGAAGAGAGCTTCGGCTCTTTATCCAAAACTCTATTTTTCGAATATCAAAATATCCGGGATCTAACCGGTTATTTTTTGGAAAATCACCATCAGCAGCTGGTTAGCCTGGTGGGAATAAAACAGAAGGATTTACTGGCAGGAATGAACGGTCCAAACAGCCTGACGGGGCTGCTAAAGCCGGTAGCCGGCAGACGGCAAAGGTCAAATTTTGTATCCCTCAGCGACACCCGTAAGGAGGAAAGACCTGACAGGGCTTTAGATATTGCCATAATCGGTGTTGCCGGAAGGTATCCTCAGGCAAGAAACCAGCAGGAATTTTGGAATAATCTGTCCGGGGGCAGGGATTGTATAACTGAGATACCACGGGAGCGATGGGATTATAGCTTGTATCCCGGCCAAAATAAAAATGAGACGGATAAAACTTACTCCAAGTGGGGAGGTTTTTTGGACGATGCAGACAAGTTTGACCCGTATTTCTTTAATATTTCCCCCCGTGAAGCGGAAATAATGGATCCTCAGGAGCGCTTGTTTTTACAATGTGTTTATGAAACATTGGAGGATGCAGGCTATACCCGGGAACCCCTCAATAAATGTCAAGGGTCTGGAATGGAAGGCAATGTAGGAGTTTTTGTGGGTGTAATGTATGAAGAATACCAGCTTTACGGAGCCCAGGAACAAATTCTTGGAAAGCCGGTTGTCCTTCCTGGAAATCCTTCATCCATAGCAAACAGGATATCCTATTTTTTCAATTTGCACGGACCCAGCATGGCAATAGATACAATGTGTTCATCATCTCTGACGGCAATACATCTGGCCTGTCAGAGCTTACAACAGGGTGGGTGCGAGTTGGCTGTTGCCGGCGGCGTTAATGTCTCCATCCATCCCAATAAATACTTACTGCTTGGCCAGGGGAATTTCTTGTCAAGCAGGGGAAGATGTGAAAGCTTTGGACGGGACGGCGACGGCTATGTTCCCGGTGAGGGAGTCGGAGCTGTTTTGCTTAAGCCCTTGGCTGAAGCTATTAAGGACAATAACCAGATATATGGTGTTATAAAAGGATCAGCAATTAACCATGGGGGTAAGACCAACGGCTATTCTGTCCCTAATCCCAACGCACAGGCAAATGTAATTGCACAAGCTGTAAAATCGGCCGGGATCGACCCAAGGGCAATCAGCTATCTGGAAGCTCACGGAACCGGAACATCCCTTGGTGATCCCATAGAAATTACTGCTTTGTCCAAGGTGTTCCGTAAATATACACCTGATAAGGAATTCTGTGCTATTGGATCGGTCAAGTCGAATATAGGGCACTGCGAAAGTGCTGCCGGGATTGCCGGGGTTACAAAGGTGTTGCTTCAGCTTAAGTATCAGCAATTGGTACCTTCACTTCATTCCGAGGTGCTAAATCCTAACATTGATTTTGCTGATACTCCGTTTATTGTTCAGCAAAAGCTTCAGCAATGGAAACGGCCTGTGTTGCAAATAAACGGAATAAAAAGAGAATATCCAAGGATTGCCGGAATTTCATCATTTGGTGCCGGCGGTTCAAATGCACATATCATCATAGAAGAATACATACCAGGCAGTCAGTCTGAGGCGTCAAACCTGACAGAGCAAAGCCTTGCACTGGATCAGCCTGTCATTATACTATTGTCGGCAAGGAATATGGAGCAGCTGAGAGAACAGGCAAAGCAACTGCTGGAATATGTCATTGAACAAAAATATTCAGACCACCTGCTGGCTGATGTGGCCTACACCCTTCAGGTGGGGCGTGAAGCAATGGAAGAACGCATGGCCGTTGTTGTTTCCTCTTTTGAAGATTTACAGGAAAAACTAAGGGAGTTTGTAGAAGGGAAAGAAAGCATAGATGACTTTTACCTGGGTCAAGTCAATAAGAATAGTGATTCCGTTGCTTTACTCAATTCAGATAAGGATTTACAGGATGATATTGATATATTCTTTACAGAAAGAAAATATGACAAGCTGCTGAACCTATGGGTCAATGGGCTCAAATGTGATTGGAACAAGCTGTATGGTGCGGTGAAACCCCGTATAATGAGCCTTCCCACCTACCCCTTTGCGCGAAAACGCTGCTGGGCTCCGCAGATTGATCATAGGTCGAGCAACTCTTATGCAAACCCTATTCATCCTATGGTTCATAAAAATACCTCCCGTTTCTCGGAAATAAGGTTTACTTCAAGTTTTACCGGAAATGAGTTTTTCCTGTTTGATCATGTAGTAAAAGGAAACAGGATTTTTCCAGGAGTAGCCTATTTGGAAATGGTTATAGCTGCAGCTATGGAGGCAGCAGGACTTTCGCCGGAAGATGGTGCAGGGATTAATCTGGAGAATATTGTCTGGATCAGGCCTATAGCTGTGCAGGATCATCCTGTAGAGATACATATCGGGCTCTCATTACAGAATGACGGGGATGTTCAATACCAGATCTACAGTGAAGATATTGAGATGAAATCTCAAAAGATTGTTTACAGTCAGGGAACTGTGACTTTTGACTCAAAGCGGTCAGTAAGTTCCTTGGATTTAAAGAAATTACTGGCACAATCCACCCTTCAAACTGCTGATCCTGATCAATACTATAAAGTATTTGAAGAAATGGGGATTAATTATGGTCCGGGATATAGGGGTATAAAAGAAGTATATGCAGGAGCAAATCATATACTGGCAAGATTATCCCTGCCTCCAGCACTATCTGACACACTGGAGCATTTCACTCTCCATCCGAGCTTGTTGGATTCGGCAGTTCAGGCATCAATTGCTTTAAATAGAAAAGGTGATGACTCCGGTAAATTCCTAAAACCTGCACTGGCATTCTCTTTGAAAAAGCTTGAGGTAGCAGGGAAATGTACATCAAAAGTGTGGGCCTTGATCAAACCTGGAGAAAAAAGCCAATCAGCGGAGATACAGAATCTTGATATTGATTTGTGCAATGAAAAAGGAGTTGTTTTAGTCCGGATGCAGGGCCTGACCACAAGAACGTTTGAGGAGAAAACCCCTGCAGAAATAAATACTAATGGAGCCCTTACGGGAAATATCACGCTTATGCCCGTATGGGATCCGATTCAAATAAAACAAGACCAAAAACCTTCAGTCAGGGAAGGATGTACTGTGATAATAGGATGTAACCAGGATGCAGAAAAACTTATCAAGCAGTGTTATCCTGATGCTCACCTGCTGAAAATCGGAGCGTTCGATACTACGGAGGAGATACCCAAAAAGCTTCAGGCGTATGGATTAATTGGTCATATCATATGGATTGCTCAAAACAAGCAGATTGAATCCGTAACCTCGGACGAAGTGATAGATGGGCAGAATCAAGGGGTTATTTTCTGCTTTAGAGTAATTAAAGCTCTCCTTAGTTTGGGCTATGGCACCAGAGAATTAAGCTGGAGTGTGATTACTACGCAATGCCAGCCTGTTTATAAAAATGAAACGGTCAATCCGGTAAATGCAAGCCTTCACGGGTTAATTGGAACGATGTCTAAGGAATATCCCGGCTGGAAAACCTCTATTATAGACCTTGAGGAAAATTGTGACTGGCCGGTACCCGAAATATTCACTATACCTGCAGAATTGTATGGGGAGTCTTTGGCTTACCGGGGCCGGATGTGGTATAAACAACGGCTGATCAATGCTGATCTCCCTTCGGAAATGAAGACCGTGTATAAAACGGAAGGGGTATATATCGTAATAGGAGGCGCAGGCGGCCTGGGTGAGGTGTGGAGCGAATACATGCTCCGCAGCTACCGAGCTAGAATTGTCTGGATTGGCCGGAGGCCGATTGATGAACAGATTCAGGCAAAACTAGATAAACTGGCTGCTCTGGGGCCTGCTCCAATCTATATTTCGGCAGATGCCTCCGATAAGAATTCACTTGAACATGCATATATGGAAATAAAGCAGATTTACCACCGGATAAACGGTGTTATTCATGCCGCAGTCGGGGCAATGGATCAAAGCCTGACAATAATGGAAGAGAAATTGTTCCGGGAGGGACTGTCTGCAAAAGTTGATCTGAGTGTATATTTAGCTCAGGTGTTTGGAAAAGAGCCTTTAGACTTTATTATATTCTTTTCTTCCTTAGCTGCATTTTCCAAAGATCACGGGAAGAGCAGCTACTGTTCAGGCAGTGTTTTTGAAGATGCATTTGCACACCAGCTGGCTCAGGAATGGACATGTATTGTAAAAGTGATGAACTGGGGATACTGGGGTGACGTTGGTATCGGAGGTGCTATACCGGAAGCATTTAAAAAACGGCTGATAAAAGCGGGTACAGGCCATATTGATCCTGAGGGGGCTATGATAGCTCTGGAGAAATTACTGGCCGGGCCGGTTAATCAAATGGCATTAATCAATACAACCAAACCAATAAATACAAAAGATATACCGGATGAGACAATTTTAGTTTATCAGGCCGGGGTTTCCTCAAACATCGGGAAGATTCAGCGTTACATGCCATTAAGAGATGAAATGGTTGAGAAAATCAAATTGGAAATGGGGATGATTTCTTGAAGGATATTATCTGCAAGCTGCTATGGTGCCAGCTACAATCCATCGGCATGCTAAGAAAAAAGCATTCAATTGTTAAAGAAGATAAGAAGGAAAGTGGAATCATTGATTTGTATGACCGATGGCTGGATGAATCTGTTTCTGTATTGGAACGGAACCATTATCTAACCTTAGAAGGGGAAGTATGTTTGGTACAGGATACGTTGCTAATTGACCCAGACTCTGTATGGGCCGAGTGGGAGATGGCTAAGAGCGAATTAGTGAAAAATAAAAAGAATGTGGCGCAACTTAACCTGGTTGAGGCTACTATGCGTTCATTGCCGGAAATCCTTACAGGGAAAAAAGCGGCAACGGATATCCTCTTTCCCAATTCCTCCATGGAACTGGTGGAAGGCATATATAAAAATAATCCTGTTTCGGACTATTTTAATGAAGTATTGTCCGACTCAATAATCGCGTATTTAAGAGAGAGGATCGAACAAGATCCGAAAGCTGAAATACGCATTTTGGAAATTGGTGCTGGTACAGGCGGTACAAGCGCTTCAAACTTTTTAAAGCTTCGACCCTATGGTGGGCATATTCAGGAATATTGCTATACCGATCTTTCAAAAGCCTTTTTATTATTTGCCGAAAGGGAATATGGGCCGGTCAATCCATTCCTAACATACAAAATACTGAATGTTGAAGAACCTTTAAACAGGCAGGGGATTGAAACAGGGGTATATGATATTGTCGTTGCTGCTAATGTATTGCACGCCACAAAAAATATAAGGAAAACCCTGAGAAATGTGAAAGCAGCTCTGAAAGCTAACGGGTTGCTCCTGGTAAATGAAATCAGTGAGAATAGTTTATTTACTCACTTAACCTTTGGTTTAACCGAAGGGTGGTGGAAATATGAAGATGCGGAACTGAGGATTCCTGGCTGCCCGGGGCTGTATCCTGAAACCTGGAAGAAGATCTTTGAGCAAGAGGGATTTCCGGAAGTCTTCTTTCCGGCGCAAAAAGCTCATAGCTTAGGACAACAGATAATCATTGCTGAAAGTGATGGAGTTGTACGGCAGCAAAATACGGCACAAGCAGCTGTGAACTTTAGGAAAGCTGTTGACAAGAATATGTATTCATCCGGTGATACCTGCCTGAAAATCACAAACAAACCGGTTCAGGGTGTGAATATGATCACAGGTGCTCAGATGAGGAAAAATCAGGGGGCAGGAGTAAGCATTCAATTGGTTAAAGACTTTGCTAAAACAGCTGTAAAAGAGAGTATTGCTCAGTCGCTAAAAATGGATGAGGATTTGATTACAGACGATCAAAGCTTTTCTGAATATGGAGTAGACTCAATTATTGCCGTGAATTTGGTAAATTTAGTCAATCAGCGATGTAAGACTAAACTGGAAACGACAGTATTGTTTGAGTACAATAATGTGAATAACCTTAGCCGGTATATTGCTGAAGCACATGAATCCGCTATAGTTTCGATACTCAATGAAGATAACCCGGGTTCAATAGAAGTTGATGCCGGTTTTCAGGGAGAAAATGCAGATCAAGCGACACAAACTATTTCTCTTATAAGGTATGGAGATAGGGAGACTGCAAAAGCCTTGGAAATATCAAAAGAGACAATTGCCGTAATCGGAATGTCCGGACGCTTCGCTGAATCCCAGACAGTAGATGACTTATGGAAGCATTTGGCCAATGGTGCGAACTTAATTAAGGAGGTCAGCAGGTGGGATCTTTCGGAGCGCTACCAGGAAACTCAACGTGAGGGGAAGAGTTTTTGCAATTATGGCAGTTTTCTGGATAATATTGATAAATTTGACCCTGTTTTCTTTAATATTTCGGGAATTGAAGCAACCTACATGGACCCTCAGCAGCGGTTATTCCTTGAAGAATCCTGGAAAGCATTGGAGAATGCAGGCTACGTCGGAGATTCCATTCAGGAAAGCAAATGCGGAGTTTATGCAGGATGTGGCTCAGGCGATTACCAGAATTTATTTATAAACAATCCCCCTGCTCAATCAACCTGGGGTAACCATAACTCCGTGATTCCGGCAAGAATTGCGTATCATTTGAATTTGCAGGGGCCGGCAATCGCTGTTGATACAGCGTGTTCAAGTTCTTTGGTAGCTATACATTTGGCGTGCCAGGGCTTATGGACCAGAGAAACAGATATGGCTCTGGCAGGGGGTGTTTTTGTGCAGTCAACCCCCGGTTTTTATTTATCAACTAATAAAGCAGGCATGTTATCTCCCACAGGACGATGTTCAGCATTTGACCAGGCAGCAGACGGTTTTGTTCCTGGTGAAGGTGTAGGTGTAGTCGTATTGAAACGTCTTAGCGAGGCATTAGCTGACGGAGACCATATATATGGTGTCATCCGCGGATCGGGAATTAATCAGGACGGTTCAACCAACGGTATTACAGCTCCTAGTGCAGCATCTCAGGAAAAACTGATTTGTGAAGTTTATAATTCTTTTAGTATAAATCCGGAAAATATTCAAATGGTTGAGGCCCACGGAACAGGTACAATATTGGGGGATCCTATAGAATTCAGTGCGTTGACCAGTGCCTACCGCAAATATACACAAAAGCAGGGATACTGCGCACTGGGGTCTATTAAAACAAATCTGGGACATACTACGGCTGCCGCAGGAGTTGCCAGTTTGATAAAGGTTTTACTTTCACTAAAAAATAAGAAAATTCCGCCATCGATCAATTTTAGAAAAGGGAATCCTAAAATCGATTTTGACAACAGTCCTTTTTATGTAAGTACCAGTTTAAGGGATTGGGAGGCTGGGGAAAATTCCCCGCGTTCCGCTGCTATCAGTTCTTTTGGCTTTAGCGGAACAAATGCTCACTTAGTTATCGAGGAACCGCCAGAAGTAGTCAGGAAGCATCAGGAGAAGGCTGGCTACTTGATTGTTTTATCGGCGCGTACTTCTGAGCAGCTGTATAAACAGGTACAGCAACTGATAAGTTTTTGTGACGAAAACACCGGGGTGGACTGCGGGAATATCAGTTATTCACTATTATTGGGCAGAAAGTTCTTTAATCATCGGCTGGCGTGTGTAGTCCGCAGTCTGAATGAACTGGTCAAACTGCTCACAAAGTGGCTGGAAAAAGGTAAAACTCCTCAGGTATATGTGTCTAACCTACAGGAAAACCCTTGCCGCGGGCAAATTTATTTGGAACAGTACGGAAATATGTGCATAAGGAATTGTTTGAACACAACTGATGCAAATGAGTATTTAGGGAACTTATCCGTTATTGCAGACTTATTTATCCAAGGTTATTTACTGGAATTCAAATACCTGTTTCCTCTTAATGAGTATTCAAGAATTCCAATGCCTGGCTATCCGTTCGCAAGAGACCGGTATTGGGTTTCTGATGGTGAAACAAAGGTTAAGGATGTTTCGCCGATGCTGCTTTATTCACCAGCAGTACCTGCAAAGCAAACAGTCATGTCCCGATTATCGGAACCTTCTCCAGTAAAGAGGACTGAGAAAACTAATTGCATTTCCCTCAATTCCCTGTCAGATGTCCGGAATGTGCCAGAGATGCAGCCAAAGGTCAATAGCAAACAAATTTCGTTGCAACCTGCTGCCCGGCTTATTCCGTTACAATCCCTAAAGGCTCCTGTATCAGAAAAGCCTGATGTCCGGAATACTTCCACTCAACCCGGCAAAGTTAAACTGACTGGCTTATTAATGACGTCGGAAGCATTACAGGAAGGGTTGAGAGACAGCCTGGCAGGGATATTGTGTATCAGGCCCGAGGATATAGATGTGAATAAGAAATTTATTGAATTGGGGATGGACTCCATTATCGGCGTGGAATGGATTCAATCCATTAACAACAGATACGGTACTTCCATTGCGGTGAATAAAGCGTACGAACATCCGACTATAGTGGAGCTTGCAGAATTCTTAGGGAGTGAGATGGGAAACCATAGCGGTGTGTCTCAGCTCATAAAAGAAAGACCAGCTGCGGCAGAAGCTGAAAGAAATAGACCTTCAAGCCTTATACAAGGGGCAGAAACACTACGGGAAGGGTTGAGAGACAGCCTGGCAGGGATATTGTGTATCAGGCCCGAGGATATAGATGTGAATAAGAAATTTATTGAATTGGGGATGGACTCCATTATCGGTGTGGAATGGATTCAATCCATTAACAACAGATACGGTACTTCCATTGCGGTGAATAAAGCGTACGAACATCCGACTATAGTGGAGCTTGCCGAGTACCTTCAAAATCAAATCTACAAGCCGGACCAAGATGAACACAATAGTAGAGAAACTGTACAAGAAGGAGAAGCTCAGCTCGAATTCTCCCAAACAAGCTCTGTTCAGGAACCTGTCCAGCATCCCGATTCTCACGCGGCAGCCGATATGCACACATCATGCAATTCAAGTCCTGAGCCAAGGAGCTACTCCTTGGTTGAAGAGCAAGTCATGGATCTGATATCCGGTACTATAGGAGTTGAAAAGCAAAAACTGGATATGGACACATCTCTAAAAGACTATAACATTGATTTGTTTGATCTTGCGTACATAACAGAAAGAATACAGGCGAAAATTGGCCCGGTAATTGAAGGCGATGCGTTATACCAATGTTCTACTATCCGTGATATCTGTAATCTGTTGCAGACAGACATAAAAGGTGATGAGGAATTACTAAAAGTTCATGATATGGAATTAGCTTCAGAAACGGGAGAGTTTCCTGAACTTATCCATCTAAATAAGAACACGGAAGGAAGGCCTGTTTTCTGGATACATGCCGGGTTGGGGGGAGTAGATGTATACTACCCGATTGCTGAAAAAAGCAATCGCCCCTTTTATGGTATCAAGCCTCATGGCTGGTACAACGACCAGGTTCTGATACGTGGAATTCAGGCGATAGCTTCATACTATGTGAAAATCATTCAGTCGGTGCAGCCGGAAGGACCTTATGATCTTGGCGGTTATTCGTTAGGAGGCATATTTGCCTATGAAATCACCCGACAGCTGCAGGCAATAGGTCAGGAAGTCAGTTCTGTTGTCATAGTGGAGGCTTTTGATGACGAGGGAACAAAAAAGGTTCATGTACCGGAGTACCTTTTCAGAAAAAATACTGCACTTAATGTTATTAATACTGCCCTTTATATTTTGTGCTTGCAGGAACCCGAAAAACTGCATAAAACCCTTATTAACCAGAAAGAGATCAGCATAGACCTGGATGATGAGGAATACTTCTCTCAATTGATAAAGCTTGCAAAGACCCGGGGGTTGGCTCAAACGGAGGAGAGATTATATAAAACTATACTGAAAACTATTGATATGCAGGATGCTTATAAGACGGGAGATGATTTTATTCTGCCTCTGCCGGCACCGGACAGGGTACAGGGCTATTTGCTGAGAAACAAGAATAGACGGTTCCTGGGAGAACTTCAACCATATTTTTCAATCAGGGAGGATTTATTATTATTGGATAATCAGAACTATTGGAAAGGCTGGAAGGCTGAAATTCCTTACTTAAAGATAATTGATGTAGATTGTCCTAACCATGTGGCAATGTTGTTAGATCCTAAAGCATATAAATCAATAGTTGATTTCTGTGAAATCTTATATTGCGGGAGCTCCGGTGTTGTAGCAGGTAAAGACTTTCAAAAGAAGAATAAAGCTGGAACTAAGAGAAGCAGTAATAAGGAAAAATCAAAAGTAGGACTATTAAGCAAGGAGGCTGACTAATGATGGGGGGATAAAATTATGATTAATTCTGTAGTTGATTTATGCGAAATCGGACAAGGTATTGTTCAGTTGACAATGCAGGACAGGGTTTATAAAAACGGTTTTTCCGAAGAGTTGATTGGCGGCTTGCTAATGGCCTTTGAAGAAATAAAGAATAATTCCGGATACAAGGTAGTAATTCTAACCGGATATGACAGCTACTTTTGCTCCGGCGGAACAAGGGAAGGAATGCTAAGCATACAGGCGGATAAATTGAAGTTTACCGATTTGGAAATACACAGCATTGCCTTGGATTGTCCGCTCCCGGTGATTGCTGCAATGCAAGGTCATGGTATAGGAGCCGGATTTACTTTAGGTTTATCCTGCGATTTTGCAGTTTTGAGCAAAGAAAGTTTTTACAGCTGTAACTATATGAAATACGGTTTTACTCCAGGAATGGGTGCCAGCTATATTGTACCCCGGAAATTAGGCTTTAGCCTTGCTCAGGAATTATTATTCACTGCGGACAATTATAGCGGAGCTGAACTGGAAAGACGGGGAATTCAGTTTAAGGTTCTGCCAAGAAAGGAAGTAATGGAATATGCATGCAAACTGGCCGGAAAAATAGCGGAGAAGCCTAGAACCGCGCTAATGACTTTAAAGGAGAATCAGGTTGCACAAATAAGGGGAGAACTGGCAGAAGCTTTAAAGCTGGAATTGGAAATGCATGAGAAGACTATGTATCAACCCGGGGTAAAAGAACGGATTGCGAATCTGTTCGGAATGTAATGTTAATAGTTTACTGCGTTGAGCTAGTAAGTTTTAGTTTATCAAGCTAAATAAAATGGGGGTATTTAAATGAAACGTAACTATATAGGTTTAGCAACATCCTTCAGGGATCCGTCAATTACGATTGTTAATTCAAAAGGAGAAGTCGTTTTTGCTGAGGCTTCAGAGAGATATGTGCAGTATAAAAGGGCTGCACAGATGTCTCCCGACCAGTTCGGATATTATTTGTACCACTTGCTTAAGACACATACGGAGGCAGGGGCTGAATTGGTTGTAGCTCACAGCTGGAGTGATAGAGCTGCTGAAAGTATTGAAAAGAATCTGAAACATGCCACTGAAGCCAGTGCAAAATTATCAAATGAAAACAGTGAAGATGCTTTAGTCCTGAAAAAATATTATGATGACCAAAAATACATGTCGTACCATGCTATTGAGTCAATCAAAAATGCTTCAAAAAACCTTGAGGCTATGGTTAGTATGCTGGATGGCTTTAACCTTGTTTCAGTCAGGCGTTATGACCATCATCTGACACATGCAGCTACCGCATGCTATAGCAGCCCCTTTAAAGAAGCCGCATGTGCTGTATTGGACGGTTATGGAGAAACCAGAGCGTACAACTGTTATCATTACCAAGATGGCAAAATTCTTCAGCTTCCCGGCCTGGTTGACCATGAATTTTTTAAAAGCAGTCTTGGAATGTTCTATGAATTGGTTTGTGATGCTTGCGGCTTTGACCCGGCAGCCGGTGAAGAATGGAAGGTAATGGGACTTGCTGCCTATGGGCAATTTGATCAGGAAATCTATGATTTTTTCAAGTCTGGTTTGACAGTCAATGGTCTGAATCTGGAGCAGTGCCCTGATGACAGTTTCGCTGCTTATCTGGTCAGGTTTTCCAAGATGAAGCGCCGGAAGGAAGAGCCGGCCATTAAGGCTGCCAATTTAGCTTATAATGGACAGCTGGTATTTACGGAAATTTTGTTTAAATACCTGAATAACCTTTATAATCTGGGACTTTCAGAAAACCTTATAATGGGTGGCGGGTGCTGTCTGAATTCCTCTGCAAACGGGCAGATTACCGCCAAAACAGGCTTTAAGAATGTACATATTCCCAGTGCACCAGGTGATGACGGAAATTCTGTTGGTGCTGCCCTTCTGGCTTATTATGAAGATCATCCGGAGAAAAAAAGGGAACCTAAAGTTCAATCACCTTATCTAGGCTCGGAGCTTGAGTTTTATAAAGTAGCGCGCCTGAAGAAATTCAGCGGTTTTAGCAAAATAAGTCACTACCCTGGCGAGGTCCATAAAGAAACTGCCAAACGGTTGGCAGAGGGCAAAATTGTGGGCTGGGTTCAGGGAAAGGCAGAATTTGGGCCGCGTGCTCTGGGCAACCGTTCTATTTTAGCGGATGCCCGTTCTCCCAGGATTAAGGATATCATCAATGAGCGGGTTAAATTCCGTGAAGAATTCAGACCTCTGGCTCCTTCGATAATTCACGAATTTGGTGCCGAGTTTTTTGAAAACTATCAGGAGTCCCCATACATGGAAAGGACTTTGAAATTCAGAGAAGGGGTAAAACACAAAGTGCCGGGCGTAGTTCACGAAGATGGGACAGGCCGGCTTCAGACTGTCAAAAAGGAATGGAATGAAAAGTATTACGACCTTATTTACGCCTTTTACGAGCTGACTGATATCCCGTTGATTCTTAATACCAGTTTCAATGTAATGGGGAAACCGATAATTCATTCAGTGGAGGATGCGGTTGCTGTCTTTTGCACCAGTGGGCTTGATGTTCTGGTAATTGGTGATCTGTTAATTGAGAAAGATTAGTAAAATTAGTGCGGAGGTGAACTGATGGACTGGGAAAAAAGCTATGATGGCAAAATTGTGATCGTAACAGGTGGAGCATCCGGTATCGGCAAGGCGCTTTGCGAAAAGTTAGGCCGGTTGGGTGCTGTAGTTATTGTCACCGATATTGATGAGGAGGGTGCAAAGGCTGTAGCTTCAAATGTAAAGAAGCAGCAGGGAGGGAAAGCCTTTGCTCTGAAACTGGATGTGACCAATGAAAATGCTTTTAAGAAGCTTATAGACGGCACTGTCCGGAAGCATAAGCGGCTGGACTATATCTTTAACAGTGCGGGTGTGACTATAAACGGAGATATGCAGGACTTAACAATGGATCATTTTAGAAAAGCCATTGATGTTGATATGTATGGTGTTCTTTACGGTACAAAATATGCCTATCAGGCTATGATAGGCCAAAAAAGCGGACATATAGTAAACATAGCATCATTGGTAGGGCTGACTCCCTCTGTACCCTACAACATACCTTATGCGATGGCTAAGCACGCAGTTGTTTGCTTGTCAAGGTCACTGCGTGCTGAAGGGCGACCCTTGGGAGTCAAAGTCAGTGTCGTCTGCCCGGGTTTTGTGGAAACAGATATGTTAGTCAAATCCAGTACCATTATCAATGGAAAAGAAGTGGAGGTTGATATGTCTGTATTTAAGAAACTAAATATGGTAAAAGTAGACCGGGCTATAAAGATTATCTTAAAAGGGGTATGTCGCAATAAAGAAACAATTATATTTCCTTCCAGGTTAGTAGCTACGTTGGGTGCAATATCCTTTGTACCCAGCTTTAAAAAGTTCAGAAGTCAAATAGAACAACTCCGTCAGATAGCGGAGCGGAATTAATAAGTAGGGGTGAAGGTGTCTATGTTATACAGGAAAATGGAAAAAACAGGCGACGAGTTATCAATACTGGGATTCGGAGGTATGCGGTTTCCGGAGAAAAATGGAGAAATAGATAAAGAAAAATCGTTGAAACTGATATATTCTGCTATTGAAAAAGGAATCAATTATTTTGATACTGCTTTACCGTATCATTTCGGACAGAGTGAGTCCTTGTTAGGCGAAGCCCTGTCCAATGGATACAGGGATAAAGTAAAAATCGCTACGAAAATGACGCCATGGCTGGTCAAAGAACCCAGTGATATGGAGAAACTGTTTCAAATCCAACTAAGGAATCTGCAAACTAACTTTATTGACTATTATCTGGTTCATACTCTTGACAAATATTCCTGGGATAAAATGAAGAAAATGGGGGTAACCGATTTCCTTAATAAGTGCAAAAAAGAGGGTCGTATAAGAAATGCCGGTTTTTCGTTCCATGGAGACAAAGAGACCTTTAAAGTAATTGTAGATGAGTATGAGTGGGATTTCTGCCAGATCCAGTATAATATTCTGGATGAAAATACACAGGCAGGTAAAGAAGGGCTTGAATATGCATCTGCAAAGGGACTGGGGATAATCATAATGGAGCCTTTGAGAGGAGGCATACTTGCCGGAAAACTGCCGGCACAAGTCGAAAAAATCTATAACGAAAATTCTGTCAAACGTTTGGGAGTTGAATGGGCACTGCGCTGGTTATGGAACCACAAGGAAATTAGTGTGGTCCTTTCCAGTATGAATGAAGAAGCTTTTATAGAAGAGAATACCCGTATAGCCAGTGAAGCTTACGCGGATTCCCTGACAACAGAAGAATTGAAGCTTCTCGACAGGGCTAAGGAGAGCTATAAAAAGCTAATGAAAATTAACTGTACAGGCTGCCGGTACTGTATGCCATGTCCGGCAAATGTCAATATACCGGCTTGTTTTCAAGAATTCAATTTGAGATATCTCTTTGGTCAAAGTAAGCTTGATACTAGGGTTAAGTACATGCTTTACTGTGGTAATCTCAATGAAGGCACACCTCAGTTTGCTTCTCAATGTATCGGATGTGGCAAATGCGAAACGAAATGTCCCCAAAAATTGCCGATAAGAAAATTACTAAAAGATATTTCTAAAGAGCTTGAGGGTATCGCTTTTAAACTGTTTTACAGAATGGCAAAATTTCAGGTTGGAAGAATGAGGAAAAAGACCATATACAATAAAAAAATAACGTATTAGGTGGGGTGTTAACATGAAAGAAACTATTGATTGTTTATTGATCGGTCATAATGAAATGGATATAAATACAGTTGCAGAAAATGTTAAGATTTTTGGTGAGGAATCGTCAACTTTCCGGGAATTTGGTTACCAGTACATTCAGCATAATAATAAGAAATTTTCATTTGCCGACATTTATAACTATGTCAGGCGGAATTATGATCCGAACTATACCGAAAGAAAAGAGTTGAACATGAGCAGTATTTTTCCTCTGAATATAGCCTATCTGGGCACTTTTATGGAACGCCGCAATTTAACTTATGATTATGTTTACTCTTTTCAACCTCAGAAAGAAAAACTGATAAGTATTTTAAAGACCAAGGAAGTTCTGACCATTGCTATAACCACGACCCTATATACACATATTTATCCCATAGAAGAGATAGTTAACTTTGTAAAACAATATAATGATTCCGCTAAGATAATTGTCGGAGGGCCTTTTGTTGCAAACAAAATCAAAGATAACGAGGAAACTGCCTTAAGGTATTTTAATATAATAGGTGCTGATGTATATATCTACAGTTCACAGGGAGAGGCAGCGTTAGTTAATACTATAAATTGCATCAAGTATGACGGCGATTTAAGGAAAGTAAAGAATATCTACTTTAAGGAAAATGATGATTTTATTGCTACTGCAGTAGAGACGGAAAACAATAACTTGGAGCATAATACGGTTAACTGGCAGCTATTCAGGGATGAATTACCTAACTTGGCCAACTCCAGATCAGCTATTTCATGTCCTTTTACCTGTAGTTTCTGCGGTTTTCCCGAACGGGCCGGTAAGCATTATACTATTTCTGTTGAGGCTTTTGAAAAAGAGCTGAATACACTCCGTGATACAAATGTAAAATCAATCTATATTGTTGATGATACTTTTAACATTCCTCAGGAAAGATTTAAAGAGATCATGCGAATGATGATAAGAAATAAATATGAATTCAGATGGAACAGTTATTTCAGGATTCAGTATGCAGATCGCGAAACTGTTGACTTAATGGCAGAGGCGGGTTGTGAAGGTGTAAATCTTGGCTTGGAGTCAGGCAATCAGCAGATTCTTAACAATATGAACAAAAAAGTGACTGTAGAAGCATACAAAAGGGGATTAGAACTATTAAGCGAATATAAGTTTTTAAAAATGGCAACCTTTATTATCGGTTTTCCCGGTGAGACTGAGGAAACAGTTAATGAGACCGCAGCATTTATTGAAGAAAGCGGGTTGGATTATTATACCTTACTGCTTTGGTTCTGTGATCCGATAACCCCTATATATCGTGAAAAGGAACGTTTCGGTATAAAAGGGTCCCAATTTAACTGGTCACACTCAACAATGGACTCTAATACTGCTGTCGATCATCTTGATAAAATATTCTTAAATACTAAAAATCCAACCTTCTTAAGTCCCAATACTCTTGTCAATCAACTGCCGTTTGCTCTTAACCACCAGGAAAAAATGAATCATGTACAAATCAAGAAAGTAATAAAATGTTTTGCAGATGGTATTGCTGAAAAGCTTGTCGGCACGCAAAGGGATAAAAATATCAGTCCGCAACTGTTTGACAAGTTGTGTTCAGCAATTCTTAATCAGGATCAAAGATAAATATCTTTACACTTGAAGCAGTTTTAAGGATAAAGGGGGCTTACTTTATGAGCAAGGAATATAAAATAATATTTGAAAGGAGAAAAAAAGGTGATTTCTGTTGGAATTGAGGCCATGAATGTTTTTGGAGGAACAGCCTATATAGATGTGATGCAGTTAGCCAGGCATCGTAAAATAGATACTAAAAGGTTGGAGAATTTATTAATGAAGGAAAAGACAGTAGCCCTGCCTTATGAGGACCCCATCACCTTTGGGGTGAATGCAGCAAAACCACTGATAGATTCTCTTCCTGAAGAAGAGAGGGATCGGATAGAATTATTGATCTCCTGCACAGAATCAGGGATTGATTTTGGGAAATCAATAAGTACCTATATCCATAAAAATTTGGGGTTAAGCAGGAACTGTCGTTTGTTTGAGCTGAAAAATGCTTGTTATTCAGGGACTGCCGGATTTCAAATGGCTGTGAATTTCATATTATCTCAGGTTTCTCCCGGAGCAAAAGCCCTGGTGATTTGCACTGATATTTCGAGGTTTATGGCAGTTGAGGGAGGGGATGCTTTAACAGAGGACTGGTCATTTGCCGAACCTAGTTCCGGTGCGGGAGCTGTGGCAATACTGGTCAGCGAAAAGCCTTATGTTTTTCAAGTGGATGCAGGGGCCAACGGATACTATGGCTATGAGGTAATGGATACCTGCCGTCCTATTCCCGACAGTGAAGCTGGGGATGCGGATTTATCCTTGTTATCCTATCTGGATTGTTGCGAGCAAGCGTATAAGGAATATCAAAGACGGGTTACAGGTGTAGATTATCGGAATACGTTCCAATACCTTGCTTTTCATACCCCTTTTGGAGGAATGGTAAAAGGTGCGCACCGGACTATGATGCGGAAGCTGCTCAAAGCTATGCCTAATGAAATAGAGTCAGATTTTGAAGAGAGGGTAACGCCGGGATTGACCTACTGCCAGCGTGTCGGAAATATAATGGGGGGGACGGTATTCCTCTCTCTGGCCAGTACTATTGACAATGGCAGATTTGATTCACCAAAACGGATTGGCTGCTTTTCCTATGGATCAGGTTGCTGTTCAGAGTTTTATAGTGGTGTTGTAACAGCACAGAGCCAGGAAAATCAACGACTTCTGGGGATAGGTAAACAACTGGATGAGCGCTATCAATTATCTATGAAAGAGTATGATACCTTATTAATGAGCAGTGATGCCGTAAAATTCGGTACACGGAACGCTAAACTGAATTTGGATTCAGTTCCGGGAGCTTTAGCTTCTTCACATGGAAAACACAGGTTAGTATTGGAAGAAATCCGGGAATTTCATCGAGAATACAGGTGGGTCTAATGAATTATCAGAATATAAAGGTTCGTTTTCAGGAATCAATTTGTTTTATCCAGTTTTATCGCCCGGAAGCCAATAATACAATAAACGACGGTTTGATTGAAGAATGCCATCAGGTATTGGACTTATGCGGAGAGGCAGTCACTATTGTGGTATTAGAGGGTTTACCGGAGGTCTTTTGTTTTGGGGCAGATTTCCGGGAGGTTCGCTCCGGAATGACCAGTGAGCAACAAAGTCTTTACAGCCCTGAGCCCTTGTATGATTTGTGGCTGAAATTGGCAACAGGGCCGTACATAACGATTTCTCACGTCCGTGGGAAGGTAAATGCGGGAGGGGTGGGCTTCGTTGCAGCCAGTGATATTGTCATTGCCGATGGGACAGCGCAATTCAGCTTGTCTGAATTATTATTCGGTCTTTTCCCTGCTTGCGTCCTGCCTTTTTTGGTCCGCAGGATAGGTTTCCAAAAAGCCAATTACTTAACGCTGACAACTCAGACACTAACTGCAGACCAAGCTTTTTCATGGGGCCTGGCGGATGCTTTTGATGAACGGAGTGAGGCCTTGCTGCACAGACATCTGCTGCGTCTCAAACGCTTATCGAAAACGGCTGTTATGCGGTATAAACATTATATGAACAGAGTGGATGATTTGTTGTCTCAAGCTAAAGAATTGGCCATTTCAGCCAACAGGGAGGTTTTTTCTGACCCTCGTAACCTTGAGGGAATCTATCGGTATATAGAAAAAGGCAAGTTTCCCTGGGAAGCCTGAATTATAAAGAAATTACGAGTTGTGTTAGCTGGCACAACGGGTCAAACTAGTATGGATTCAGCTGAATTTGAAAGAATTGATTAACTATTGCTCAATAAGGGCCTCAAAAAATAGGGGGTGTTGTACACTTATGAGAATCACAGCGTTTAACGGGAGTCCAAGGGGAAGGGCAAGCAATACTGATGTTATGGTTAGTGCTTTTTTAGATGGTGCTGCATCAGCCGGGGCCCAGGTGGAAAATATTTA
Organism: Clostridia bacterium; assembly: GCA_026414765.1. Lineage (NCBI taxonomy): Bacteria > Bacillati > Bacillota > Clostridia > Clostridia bacterium. The sequence continues at coordinate 133,341 of JAOAIJ010000041.1, forward strand.
TCTGGCTCACCATGATATAAAACATTGCCAGGGATGCGGGCATTGTATAAATTCAGGCGGCGAATGCGTTGTACAAGATGATATGCAGGACTTACTGCCCAAATATGTTGAGTCTGATATAGTTGTATTTGCTACACCGCTGATGATTGATAATATATCGGGCATGCTAAAAGTTTTTATGGACCGGACCTTCTGCATTGGAAATCCACAGTTGGAAAAGGATGAAAATGGGGAGAGCAGGCGTGTCAGATCAAAACGTTTTGAAAACGGAGTACCGCCAAAGATTGTTGTTATTGCCAATGGAGGCTATCCCGAAAGGAGTAATTTTCAGGTCCTGCCACTCTTAAT